>JBGSXK010000310.1:0-5238 GCA_041751455.1 Anaerolineae bacterium | reverse complement strand
GGCAAGGTAGACGATGGTACTTTTAACCAATTTGCCTATGAAGGCATGATCGCGGTGGCCGAGGATTATGAGCTGGAAACCAATGTCATCGAGACCACTTCGCCCACTGAGTACAACGACAATATCCAGCGTTGTATTGATGCCGGTGCGGACGCGGTCATTACAGTAGGATTCCTGCTCCAGGATGACACGCTGGCGCTTGCCAACAGCAATCCTGACGTATATTTCATCGGTATTGATCAGGGTTATGAAGGTGCGCCCAGCAACCTGGTCGGTGTCCAGTTCCGCGAAGATCAGGCGGGCTTCCTGGCCGGGGCGATGGCCGCCCTCATGAGTGAAAGCGGCACGATTGGCGGCGTCTATGGCATTGATGTACCTGCTGTGAAGAAATTCCGTAATGGCTTTGAACAGGGCGCAGCCTACATTGACCCGGACATTAATGTCCTCGGCGTGTATGTACCCAGTTTCGTCGACAGCGCGACAGGCGGCCTGACGGCGGAAACCATGATCGGCGAAGGCGCAGATGTGATCTTTGGTGCAGGCGGACAGACAGGTTCCGGTGGCATCCAGGCGGCAGCCGCGCAGGGTGTGTATGTCATTGGTGTAGACCAGGACGAATACTTCACAACCTTTGGCAATGGTACAACCCCCGGCGCGGAATTCCTCATCACCAGCGCGGTCAAGCGGGTTGACCAGGGTGTGTACCAGCCGATTGAGGCGCTGGTGAATGGTGACCTGAATGCCTTCGGCGGCGGCGGTGCGAAACTGCTATCAGCGGCTAATGAAGGCGTGGGCTTTGCCCCGGCGCACGACTCAGGCGTGCCACAGGATGTGATCGATCAGGTGACGGAAATTCTGGAAGGGCTGAGATCAGGCGATATTGTGACGGGTGTAGACCCCATCTTCGGCGATATGCTGCCCAGCATTGCTGAGATCGCGGCCGGAAATGATGACTTCTCCACTCTGGTGGCAGCCATCGAGGCAGCAGGCCTGGGCGAAACACTGACCACCGATGGGCCGTTCACCGTGTTCGCGCCCACCAATGCCGCATTTGATGCCCTGCCGGAGGGTGCGCTGGAAGGTCTGTTGGCTGACCCCGATGCACTGACCAATGTGCTGCTCTATCATGTGGTGAATGGTGCAGTGCTGGCCGAAACTGTGGTCGATATGGGTGGCGGTGAATTCGTGACGCTGGCTGGTACCCCGATCAATATCAACGTAAGTGATATGGGCGTGCTGGTGAACGGCAGTGCCAATGTGGTGACGACAGATATTGTGGCACGCAATGGCGTGATCCATGTGATCGACACAGTGCTGCTGCCTGAATAAGACATTCGCAGCTTTAAAGGGGCGGTGCACCGCATCGCCCCTGCCTTTTCCAGGCTCTCAGTCCTCTGGTAATTCGTAAATAAAGCCCGGTCCACCGCGATACAGACCATGATCTACGTTGACGCAACGCCCATCGTTATAGATGAGTGGCGCGGTGACATCCTGCGGTAATGTATCCGTAATATTCATAATTGGCGTGTGACCGTGAATGACCTGCTTCCCGCCATAGACTTTGAGGAATTGGTCAAGCTCTTTTGGATAGTCATAGAATGCGGCGTGTTCGTTGAAGCGTTCCAGAAGCGAATCCCACGCCTGCGCATTTCTGGCTTTGAGGATAGCCTGGAAGGCCTTGTTAACTGCCGCTGGTGACGATCCATAGAAGACATAGAGCATCGCATCAGCGTGAACAAATATACGGTCATTTTCCTTGAGGATAGCCGGGAGGTGGGTCAGCCATTCGATATGCTCTGGCTTTAAGCGCGCCAGATCGCTCATCAGGCCACCGTTATACAACCAGCCCTCGGTAAACGCATCGAGTTTACCCGGATTAATCGTTTCCTCTGTGCGGATTTTCTGGTTCAGCGTACCGAAGTGGGCAACGGACAGCAGTAACACGTCATGGTTGCCCAGGATCGCCTGTACCCGCCCGCCCGCGGCACTGGCCTCTTTTTCCAGCCGCATCACCAGTTCAATGCCGCTGATACCGTCTGAACCGCGATCACAGAAATCGCCCATAAACCATAAATTAGCGCTGCCGCCTGTCCAGTTTGATTCAGCATTAATCAGGCATTTTGCCCGCAGCAGCCGCAAGAGCGCTTCGTAATGTCCGTGAATATCACCGATCACATAGGTCTTAGGCATCGCCGCAGCCCATTAGATCACCGGTGTAAGTTCATAAATTGGTGGCAGTTCGTAGACAAAGCCGGGGCCGCCCCTGTAGATGCCACCATCGACATTGATGCACAGCCCATCGGCATAAATCAGCGGCTCAGTCACACTGGCGGGGGGCTGAAAATTCAGACTCATAATCGGCGTGTGCCCATGCACGATCTGCCTGCCGCCGAACTGGTCGAGGAAGTTCACGGCGCGGATCACACCCTCGCCGCGCTGGTGAAAAGTGCCATGTTCGCTGAAGCGCGCCAGGGCCTGATCCCATGCCTCGGTATCCTCGCCGTGCAGCAGTTCGCCGAAAGCGCTGTTAACAGCCTCTATGGTGTCGCCGTATTCGGGATAGAGCAGCGCGTCGGCGTGAATAAAAAGACGATCATCTTCCAGCGTCATCACGGGCAGTTGGCTCAGCCACTCGATATGCCGCAGGTTCAACCGTGCCAGGTCGTTGGGCTGCCCCCCATTGCGCTGCCAGTCTGCCAGAAAGGTTTTACCCGGCCCGGTAGACGCACGATGCCGGAAGTGATGCGCGGCCAGCAGTTGGATTTCGTGATTGCCGATCAATGCCTGCACTCGTCCGCCGTCGTGCCCGGCCTGGGCCTGCAACCGCATGACCAGTTCCAGCACCGCGATTCCCTCTGGCCCACGATCAAAAAAATCGCCCATGAACCACAAGGTTGTGTCACCCCCGCACCAGTCCAGTTCCTCGGTAATGAGGTCGGCTTGCAGCAGAACGGCCACCTGCGCCGTGTAGTGGCCGTGAATATCCCCGATGATACAGGTCTTGTTCATTGTGTCCTTTCTCTGGCAGACAATGACACCCATGCGCCTGCTCCACAATGTGGAACGGGCACATGGGTGCGGCACTGCTTGTTTACTTGGCGTATTCAATCGCGCGGGTTTCGCGGATGACCTGCACCTTGATCTGACCGGGATACTGCATGGTTTCCTCGATCTTCCGGGCGATGTCACGTGCGAGTTGCAGCGAGGAAAGATCGTCAATCGTGTCAGGCCGCACGATGATGCGTACCTCACGCCCGGCTTGGAGCGCATAACTCTGCTCCACACCGGGGAAGCTGGTGGCGATTTCTTCCAGTGTCTTCACGCGCTTGATGTAAGTTTCCAGGCTCTCGCGGCGGGCCCCCGGACGTGCGCCGGAGATGGCATCTGCTGCTTCCACGAGATAGGCTTCTACACATTCCTGCTCAACTTCATGATGATGGCTGGCGACGCAGTTGACCACCCTTGGGTTGACGTTGTAACGCTTGAGCAGGTCTGCGCCGATAAGAGCATGAGTGCCTTCGACTTCATGGTCGATGGCCTTGCCGATATCATGCAGCAAGCCGCCCGCTTTGGCGAGCTGGACATCCGCGCCCAGTTCCGCCGCGATCATGCCGGCGATGTGTGCCGTCTCAACCGCGTGAGCGTGCTGGTTCTGGCCGTAGCTGGTGCGGAATTTGAGCCGTCCCAGTAGTTTGAGTACTTCAGGATGCAGGCCGGGGATACCTGTTTCATAGGCAGCCCGCTCGCCTTCCTCACGGATGGTGAGTTCGACTTCGACTTTCGCGTCCTCCACCAGTTTCTCAATGCGCGCGGGGTGGATGCGCCCGTCCGTGACCAGCTTCGCCATCGCCCGCTTGGCGACCTCACGCCGGACAGGATCAAAGCTGCTGATGGTGACGGCCTCGGGCGTGTCATCGACCACCACATCGACCCCGGTGGCCAGTTCAAAGGCGCGGATGTTGCGCCCATTACGGCCAATGATACGGCCTTTCATCTCGTCACTGGGCAGCGGCACCACACTCACCGAAATCTCGCTGATATGCTCCGAGGCCAGCCGCTGCACCGCCAGCGAAATGACATCGCGGGCACGGGTGTCAGCCTCCTCACGTGCTTCGGCCTCCACCTGACGGATAATACGTGCCATGTCGTTGCGTGCGTCGTTCTCTACCGCGCGCAGCAGCTCACCACGTGCTTCGTCCTGCGTCATCTGGGCGATGCGTTCCAGCGCCTCGACCCGTTCTTCTTGCAGCTTGTTCAGGTCATTCTGCTGCTTGTCCATACGGCTCTGGCGCTTGTTGAGGTTCTGCTCGCGCAGTTCCAGTTTTTCCAGCCGCTTGTCCAGGTCTTCACGACGGCGCTGAAGCCGTTCATCTTCTTTATCCAGTTCTCGTCTGCGCCGTGTGCTGATTTCTTCGGCTTCTGCCAGCGCACTTCTGGCTCTATCCTCGGCCTCGCGTTGAATCGCGGTGGCCTGATCTTCTGCCTGTGTAACCAGGATTCTTGCCTGTTCCTCTGCCTGTAATCGCCGTTTGTTACCCTGTGTACTCTGGTAATAATTCAGCGCGAAGATTCCCAGGACTACCCCAATCAACAGACCAATGATGAGAAATAGGGCAGTGTCCATTTTTGTGTTTACTCCTCGTTGGTTGCCTCTCGAAAGTACGTTTCATCTTCAGTTTGAAGTTCCTCGATAAGCTGCTCGGTGACATCGCGGATAATTTCGTAAGAAAATCCACGCTGCTGAAGGAAAGCATGGAGTTTGCTGCGGAACAATTCGTGATCGCTCCCCCGCAGGCGGCGTAAACGTCCTCTCGCTGCCTGCTCGGCAGCATCGCGCGCATCCACATCGGCCAGAAGTTCGTCAATAATATGGGCAGCGATGCCCTTCTGGCGCAGTTCATGACGCAGTGCGCGCGGGCTGAGCGGTTTGAACGTCATACGGTTTTCAATCCAGAACAGGGCAAAAGCGTGATCATCCAGATAGCCCATCTGGTTGAGGCGCTGCACCGCCGCTTCGATAACTGGCTCCGGGATATCTTTCTCGGCCAGATTGCGGCGCACCTCCTGGATGCTGCGTGGCCTGTAGGCCAGAAAGCGCGCGGCACGGTCTACCGCCTGCGTGATTTCGCCCTCGTCGCGCAGCGCGGCCACTTCCGCCTCGGTCAGCGGCTGGCCTTTGCGCAGTACGGCAGCTTTGATCACATCCAGGCTGAAGGCGTATTCGCCATCGAGGTAGAT
>JBGSXK010000309.1:0-3054 GCA_041751455.1 Anaerolineae bacterium | reverse complement strand
AGGTAAGCCTGCATTAAACGCAGGGTGATAACCATGTGAAAGGGTGTGTGGGGGTTGGATAGGACCCTCTAATACTCGTGCCGCAGGTTCCTGACCAGCAATCTGAGTGCGAAGAGCGAAAAAAGTGTTGGGCAGCAGTGTGCCTTTAGCGGGGGAGTTAAATATTTCCCAATCGCGCAGGTCGCCGCGCGCCCCCAGCGACACATTGCCTGTGCCGATGCCGCCGAGTGGAAACGCTACCGCGCTGGCCTTTGAATCGAAGGAGCGAATACCTTCGGTAAATCGCATAATATCCCCCTGGTGATGTGCATGTAGTGCCTGTATTCTACATCGATTCTTCCGCCGGGCGATATGGATGGTAATCGTGCAGAGTAGAACCGCCGATAAACTCGCGCAGAAGTGAGGTATCGGGAATCATGGACATTTGCGCAGGCGTGAAAGGATGCACCCATCCCATGAAGGACAGCAGGCGGTTAGCCTCAATATGGGCATGTGTACCATATTTCACCTGGAGCAAAAGCGGCTCGACCAGCGGGCGGAGGGCAGCCAGTTCATACACCAGGGCGGAATTAAACATTGCGTCGGCGTTTTCCTGATAGGGGAAGATATTGCGTCTCTCACCACGCCGTACGCTTGGCCAGCGTTCCAGCGTGGCGGTGGCAGTATTGCCGCGATGTCGCGCGTCACGCACAATACGCCGTAGTAATCGCACATCGGTTGTGGCGACACGGTTATGCATATCCACGTTAAGCTGTGTCAGCGCAGAGACATAAATTCGATAAACCGCGCTGGCGGGAATATCCGGGACAAGGCCAGGATTCAAGCCGTGAATGCCTTCAATAATAATAATCTGGTTTTCTTGCAGGTGTGCGATCTGCCCTTCAAGGCTGCGCCCCTGTACAAAATCAAAGCGGGGGAGGCGAACTTCCTCGCCTGCGATCAAGCTTAATAGCTGGCGGTTAAACAGACGCAAGTTGACCGCAGCCAGTGCTTCAAAATCGTAATCCCCATTTTCATCACGGGGGGTCAGCGGGCGATCCACGAAATAATTATCCAGTTCCAGTGTGAAAGGGCGCAGGCCATGCGCCAGCAGTTGAATCGCCAGTCGCTTGGCAAAGGTCGTTTTGCCAGAGGACGACGGGCCAGCAATTAAGACAACGCGCGTACCCTGTGTGATATGTTTGTTATAGATTTCAGCGGCGATCATGGCGATTTGCTGCTCATGCAGTGCTTCTGCCACCAGAATGAGTTCATGAACCTGGTTATGACGCGCCAGATGGTTGAGGCGGCCAATATCTTCCACTCCCAGATTTTGCAGCCACTGATCGGTCTGGTGAAAGATATGATTTAATTTGTGCCAGGGCTGGATTACCTTTAATTCGTTAGGCGATTCTTTACGAGGGTACTGCAAGATAAAACCGTCATCAGTCAAGTGCAGACGGAAACGCTGCAAGTAGCCGGTAGAAGGGACCATATAGCCAAAATAATAATCGGTGCGCTGGCGCAGCGTGTAGAGTGTCAGTTCCTGGCGAATACGCTGTTCCAGCAGGCGGACTTTATCAATGTCTTCACGCTGCTTAAATAATTCTGCTACCTGGTCTAAGGGCGCAATTTCTTTAGTAATAGGAGCATTGAGCTGCACAAGCTGGCGCATATGCGCATCCAACTGCTGTAGTTCAGCCTCCGTAAGCGGTTCGTGATTGGCAAGCTGGCAGTAGAACCCGCCATCAGGGACGGCATGATTGACTTTAACCTTTGTGCCCGGCCATAATTCATCGACAGCCGTGGCCAGCAGTAGTACCAGAGAACGTCGATAGATGCGCCCGCCGTCACTGCTGGAAAGTAAGACTGCCCGGATTTCCGTATCGTTCATCAGGGGATAAGTGAGTTCGCGCAGTCGGCCATCGACGACTGCACCCATAATCGGGCTTTGGTAACGACTGGGTTGGAGTTCCTGTGCGGCCAACAAAAAATCTTCGACCACTGCACCTAACGGCCCTTCCAGGACCAGATCGCCATCTAATGTGATGCGGATAGAGGTGCGTGGTTCAGATAGAGTGATGAGTTGCCGGGCGGTAGTGGATAGCATAGTGTTATTGGCTCATTGAAAAGTGTTATAATGGCAAGAATATTCTGCTACGTGTCAGTTTACAGCCAATTGTAGATAAAATGAACAATCAATCTAATACAGAAAAGTCCGATAAGGATAAAACAGCTCCCCTTGATGAAGGGGCGCATTTAGAAGAAACACCTGTGGATGAGACCGCGCCGAATCGCAGTGGCACGTTAATTATGCAGGGGGGAAGAGGACGCACGGCTCAGCGTACCGAGGAAGACACCCCTCAGGAAGGTGATGTGCTGCTCAATGGTTCTCGTGTCATTGAACTGGTGATACGGGGCATGGCGGAACGTATCTCATTCGCTAATCGGGATTCACTGACCGTAGGTCGTGCCGACCACAAAAAGGCTGCACTGCCGGATATTGATCTGGCAAAATATGGGGCGGCGCAGCGTGGGGTATCGCGTGAACATATCCGTTTGGAGATCAAAAACGACCAGCTTTTCATGACTGACCTGGGCAGTACCAATGGCACTTTTTTGCGGGGTGAGCGTGTGACGGCTTTTACACCCTACCTGATTCATGCCAGCGTTGAAATTGCCCTGGGGCGTATGGTGGTTCAGATCATTTTCGTTTAATGTTGATTAGCAATATAGCGTGTGAGGGAATATGGTAGAGGCTTATGCAGCTTACCTGGAAGAAATTTTAATCGATGAATATAGGCTGCAAGCCCGCATTACAGAATTAGCAGACCAGATTTCACAAGACTACCAGCACAGCCAGAAACTTTTGCTGATCTGCATCCTGAAGGGCGGAGTGATGTTTTTGACCGACCTGATGCGTTACATTCGCGTTCCACATGAAATTGATTTCCTGGCGGTTTCCAGCTATGGTCGGGGTATACGGGAATCGTCTGGCAATGTACGGATTGACATGGATTTAAGCACACAAATTGAGGGTTATGACATCATCATTGTAGAAGATATTATCGACAG
>JBGSXK010000308.1:0-3030 GCA_041751455.1 Anaerolineae bacterium | reverse complement strand
CGCTGTACATCGCGATCTCAGTTTTCCAGGCCGGGTAAATAATGCGTGCAGTGAGTTCGCTCTGTCGGCCAGTCAGCAGAGCATGGTGATAATCCTCTCCCAGTGAGCGCAGCACCCGGAAGTCGAGCTGCTGTGGGAGGGGCACTGCCGCGCCTGTTGGCATACTGGCTTCCAGCTCATAATAGCGCTCAATCTGCATTTCCAGCAGCACACTCGCGCCGGTGCCATAACGCACGAAATAGGGATGCTGGCCGAAGCCCGCCGGGAATGGCTGGCTGTCCTCATTTTTGAGCGACAGCCCCATGATAAACTCGTCTTCCTCCAGGCGATAATCTGCCCGTGCGGAGAAGGCAAACGGGAAGTTGATATCGGCAAAATCACGCGAGTCAAAGGTCAGGGCAATATGCTGCGTGTGAGCAGAGGCCACCTTCCATGTCCGGCGGCGCACATCGCCATGCTGCGCCACTCCCTCCGCTTCGTTATTCACTTGCAGCGGATACTCCCGCCCCTGAAAGCGGAACTTCGCCGCGCGGATGCGGTTAGAGTAGGGAATCATGATAAAGCTGGCACACTTGCTGGGATTATCATAATCGGCCTCGTCGGTGGGGCGCAGCACGTCCACCCAGTCATGGTGGTGTTTTACCCGTCCGTAAGCGATGGACGCGCCTGTTTCTGGCAGAATCCCCACCTGCCAGTGGTCGTTCTGAAGAGTATGAAGTTCGGTTGCCATTATTTCCCCCTATTTATACTGCCGCTTTGCCAGCCATCCCAGAATGCCCGGCGCGAGGATATTCCCCCACACGATCAGGCGGTCAAAGAAGCGCAGGATAACGCGCTTAGGCCGCCGTTCTGCTGCATGCACGATGGCTTGCGCTACCTGTTCTGCGCTCATGGTCGGCACGCCCTGCCCGGTGCGCTTGCCTTCACCGAGGCGTTTCTCGTTGAATTCGGTATGGGTACGTCCCACCAGCACATCCGTGACAGCGATGTGATCCGCTTCCAGTTCCAGGCGCAGCGAGTTGGTCAGGCTGCTGACGAAGGCCTTGCTGGCGGCATAGGTCGCCGCGTAAGGCGATACCAGATTGTAAACCACTGATGAAATGATGATAATCTGTCCGCCGCCCTGCCGCATAGCCGGGACTGCCGCGCGGATGCTGTGCAGCACACCGTCGATATTAGTGCGCATGACGGTTTCAATATCTGACCATTCCGAATCCGCAATTGCGCCACGCTGGCCAATCCCCGCGTTGGCCACCAGTACATCCAGCCGCCCGAAGCGCTCGACAGCTTGTGCTACAGCAGCGTTCATAGCTTCAGCGCTGGTTACGTCCGCTGTTATGCCCAGGAAATCGCCGTGTGGCAGGGGCAGCGTGTGGATTTCGGCTTGCAGTTCGGCCAGTCGTTCCGCACGGCGGGCGACCCCGGCCACATGAGCGCCACGCCGGGCAAAGGCCAGTGCCGCCGCCCGTCCGATACCGCTGGACACACCTGTGATAAAAACCAGCTGTGACAACACAGCCTCCAGAGTCGAGCGTTAATCCTCCGAGTTTAGTCACGATTGAGCGATTTCACCAGCCCCGCCATCACAATAGCGGAAAGCAGCAAACCCGCTACCAGAAGCTTAAAGCGCCCAAAAATTGGTTTTTCGGCTGCCGGGGGATCATCAATATGCTCGGCTTGTGTAACCAGCCGCTCAATCATGCCGTCGAAGATGAATTTGTGCGTGATAAACAGCATATACCAGTACACCAGCCCGAATAAGCCTTTGGGGGCGAAAAACGCCGTCTGTGTAAGTTGTGAAGTGTCCGACTTCAGCGGTTCTACCTCGAACTGCAACCAGCCGCGCCCCGGCAGTTTCATTTCTGCACGCAGCCTGACCATCCGGTCAGTTTCCAGTGCCTCCACTCGCCAGAAGTCCAGCGCATCGCCCACCCGCAGAAGGTTCGGGTTACGCCGTCCGCGACGATAGCCTGGGCCACCCACCAACCTGTCGAGTATGCCGCGTAAATGCCACAACCAGTTGAGGTACAGCCACCCCTGCTGACCCCCCAGCCGTGTAAACGCTGCGAAGACGGCCTCTGCCGGAGCATGGACCTCGCGCTGGCGCTGTTCAATCATCATGCCCTCACGTTCTTCATAGTGATAGGGCACGGTATCGCCAATGCTGCTTGCCAGCGAGTCACTCCAGGTGGTTTCTACTTCGCGGGCGGTCAGCTTATCCAGCGCACGAATCACGGCATTCTGGTAGGCAATCGGCTGAATCTGTGGAAAAAGCTCCTGCGCGCGCGGGTCGCGCACGACCACTTCATTCCGCAAACCTTCAATCAGCGGTTGGGCGATATTGGCGGGGATAGGGGTCACCAGATGAACCCAGTAGGATGACAGGCGTGGAGTCAGCACTGGCACAGCCATCAGATAACGCTTCAGGTCGCGCGCTCTTGCGTAGCCCAGCATCATGCTGCCGTAGGTCTGAATATCTGCCCCACCAATCTCGATAATCTGTCCGGCGCTGTCCGGGGTTTGCAGAGCGGCGACCAGATAACTCAGCACATCGCGGATCGCAATCGGCTGCACACGGGTATACACCCACTGCGGGCAGATCATCACGGGGACACGCTCTGTGAGGTAACGTATCATCTCAAAGGACAGGCTGCCCGAACCGACGACTACCGCCGCCCGAAACTCAGTGACCGCAACTCCACCTTCCTTTAACGCTTCGCCCACCTGCTGTCGTGAGCGCAGATGTTCGGAAAGTTCAGTGCTGGCATCGCCCAAGCCGCCGAGATAGATGAGGCGTTTTACACTGGCTGTCTGTGCGGCACGGCCAAAGTTGCGTGCTGCGAGTTCATCACGCGCGAAGAAATCCTTTGCGCCGCCCATACTGTGAATGAGGTAATATGCGAAATCCACACTCTGCATGGCGGAGGTCAGCGTTTCCGGCTTAAGGACATCCCCCTCGATGATTTCCACCTGTTCGCTCCAGGCACGGCCAGCCAGACGCTCTGCGCTGCGGGAAAGCACCTTTACCCG
>JBGSXK010000307.1:0-4710 GCA_041751455.1 Anaerolineae bacterium | reverse complement strand
TCATTCATCACATAGGCTTAAACCACTGAACGACGGTCGAACAACAGGGCAGGCGCGGCGATCCCTGCCGCAATAGTAATCAGAATCAGTCCGGTCTTGATGCCATTCACGACCATTTCAATCAGCATATCGGGGGTGACTGTACCGGGGTCGGCTGTGGCGATGTCGATCACACCGATTAAGGTGCTGTAAGCAAACACACCGGGTACCAGCGGGATCGCCCCGCTGATGGCGAACACGGGCGTGGGAATGTTCATGCGCCTGGCGAACACTAATGCCAGATAGCCGACTGCTGTCGCACCGAGTAGTGTTGCCAGCTCGATTTCGAAGCCTGCGCTCATCATCAGGGTGCGTGTTCCGTGACCAAGCGCGCCGCACATCATGCAGACAGGCAGCGCGCGCGGCGGCACATTGAACAGCACCGCGAAGCCAAGCGCTGCCACCGCTGACCAGAACGCATCCTGAAGCAGCACTTCGGGCATCACAGGCCGCTGATCCCCAGAATACGCATCGCCAGGAGCAAGCCGAGCGCGATGACCAGCGAGATGACAAAGCCGTTAATGCCCCGTACCAGCCCTGTGACGACATGGCCTTTGATGATGTCCTCGGCGGCATTAATGAGCGGCACGCCGGGCACCAGCAGCAGGACAGAAGCCGCCAGCGCGGTCTGTGGCTGTGGGCTGAGCTGCAAGCGGGCGGCCATGCCTGCCAGCAGTCCGGCGACCAGCGCCGTGATTGCGACAATCACAAATGAGTTGAAATAGCGGCGCTGGAGTTCCTGGCGCACCAACATGGCAAAGGATGAGGCGATGAGGGTCACACCGAAGACCGCCCAATCGCCATTGAACAGGCGGCTGAAGGCGGCACAGGCCAGCCCCACCAGCCCAATCACCAACCAGCGGTTGTAATGGGGCGGCGTGTCGCTGATGCGGCGCAGTTCACGGCGCATCGCTGCCCGGTCAATTTCACCATGCTCCACCCGGCGGCTGAGATCATTGATGGCTGTCAGCACGGACATATTGACACCATAGCGCACCACGCGCCGGATTTTGGTGCGAAATTCCTCGCCGCTGATGGTGGTCACAACCAGCGCATTGGGCGAGATGAGAATATCCATCCAGTCGCAGCCCAACCCGGTGCCGATGCGATGAATGGTTTCCTCTACACGTTCGCTTTCCGCGCCGTTCTGCAGCAAAAGCTGCCCGGCCCACAATGCCAAATCGATCACATCGCGCAGGGCTTCACGTTCCAGGGGCGGCTTCTGCCGGGCAGGCACAGCACACCTCGTTTAACCGGCGAGGCGCGAGTCGGCGGGGTTAACCTGCACCACCGCGCCCCAGGGCTGATACTGTGTTCTGAACTGGTCGGCGCGCACTTCCTGCCCGGCGTTATCCAGGATTTTACGAGTCACTACGACATATGCACCCTCCGCAGGCCAATCTACCCATCGTTCCTGACCCAGCGGGATTTCGGGATTGGCGACGAAACTGGTGGCGCGGGGGGGAGTCACGTTCTGGATGGTGGGACCTTCTTTGATCACCTGCCGCCCCGGATTGGTGCTGTAGAAGCGAAACTGTACCGCGTCCTCCGCCGGGTAAACCGAGGTTTCGATCAACAGGTGGTAGGGCGTGTCGTTGAGAAAGCGTAAATCGAGCGAGGCACGCGGGTCGTCGGACTGATAAATGGCTGCGTCCATGCCTGTCCCCTCACCACGATCATAATAGCCCACCTGATAACCATGTGCGTAACGCTCTGTGACCGGGAATCCCGCGTAAAATGCCGCCTGGAAGACAGTGGTACTCACCTGGCACACCCCGCCGCCCACACCCCGCACGGTACGATCTCCGATAATCACGAAGCCCTCGACAAAGCCATCTTCCGGGCTGATATTGCCCAGCAGACGGTTGAACGAAAACTCCTCACCAGGCGCAAGGATGATGCCATCGAAGCGCTGCGCGGCCTCAATAATATTGGCGATACGGCTCTGGGTTGAACCGGTGTAATAAGTGGTCGCCTGAGAGATGAGCGTGGTAATACCCAGTTCCGTGGCAGTGATATTGTTGTGGTAATCGGGCAGCACCGGGGTAAAGGCCACCGGAATGCGCCGGGCGTTAGGATTAGTATTAAACAGTGCATTCTCCACCTGCCGCAGCGTTTCCTCTACATTCAACATGCGTCCGTTCACGGCAGACTCGAAGACTTCGAGCTGGCGGGTGTCATCGTTGAAGTGAAACCGCCCGCTTTTGGGTTCGGTTGTCAGCCCCGGCGCGAGGTTTTCCAGAAAATTACGGAAGGCATCGGTCTGCACATGCAGCTCATAGCCCACAGTGCCATCGGCATTATAGACTGGCTCGGTATACAGCAGCACCGCAATCTGGTCGGGGGTGGCAGTCCAGGGGCCGAGCGGTGCGCCCTGGGGATCAGGGTTTTCCGCGATCAGCGTAATAGGGCCGCTCACCGCTGCGCGTGCCTTGGTCGCCGCTGCCTCCACATCTGTCACCAGTGGTGCAGTCTCTCCCACTGACAGCGGAATCTCTGCCCCGGTGTCCATGCGCATGATGATGCCATCCAACTGACGCAGTGTAGCCGTTAAATCCATTGTCCAGCCCATTTGCGCGGGCGTGGTTTCCACCAGAATGCCGTTCAGTGTCAGACTGGCATCGACAGGCGAGCGGTTGATTTCACGGGCGATGCCCGTCAGATGTTCGACAGCCACATTCTGGTCATAGACCACCCGCGGCGAAACCGCGCGCCCGCTGAACCACACACTGGCCTGCTTGACGACGTTGAGCAGCAGATTATCATCACGCCCGGCGGCCAATGCCTGATCGACTGTCGCGTCTACATCCAGTTGCACGCCCAGGTCGCCCGCGTTCAACTGCCATACCCGCTCGCCATAGCGAAATGTGAAGATGGCACTTTCGTCATAAGTAAACCAGTCTTCCAGCGCGGCGGCGGCCTCGGCACGTGACATCCCGCTCAGGTCTATCCCCGCCGCCCACACACCCGGCACGATCGCATTGCCATAACGGGCCTGCACCGCACCCACGAACACGGCCAGTATCGCCAGCAGCAGCACCGTGCCGATAATCAACAGCAGCGGTAGACGGAGAATCCAGGGATTGTAATGGGGGGGTTGTTCATCAAAATAGGTGGTGGTCATCGATCTTCCGCACTCATCCTCAGCCAGCACTTAGCGAGGGCATCAGCCCCCGCTTTCAAACGCTTCTACGATCTTCAGTGCTTTATTATACTCGACGGAGCCTTCGGCGGCGGTATCCAGTATGTTAGAAGCCTCTAAATATTCTTCCATTGTGACCTTCGCGTCGTCTGCCCGTTCCAGCTTGAACTGCTCCGCCGAGAGCCACAGCCTTTCCTCATCGGTCAGTGTGCCCTGGGCGGCCACGGCCTGCTCAATATCCTCATCCGTTAGCTTACCCTGCTTCGCCAGCAGGTCTTTAAGTTGATCGAAGGCTGCTGTCATCTCTGATCTCTACCCCAATACATTCGCGCTTTGCTGTTTTATTTTAGCACTGCCGCGTGACAGCAAAACGGTCATTGGATTAAGACTCCGCCGGGACAAAGCGTACCTCAAACAGTTTCGGCCACATCTTGCCCGTAATCAGGAAAGTCTCAGCCTCCGCGTCATAAGCAATGCCATTCAGCACGAAACCACCTTCATTTACCCGGCGCACGTTAAAGCGCTGGTTCTGTCCGTCGAACAACAGCACACTGAGCGGGAAAGGCTGCTGCCCCAGCGTGGCAGTTTCTTCGGCGGTCAGCAGGCCGCTGGCATCAATGCGCGCCGTAATCTGCCCGCTGACCTTATCGATACGCATGATCTGTTGAGTGGTATAGACATTGGCATACACCACATCCTCCACACATTCCAGTTCATTAAGGTTTTGCAGCGGTGCGCCTTCCAATGTAACGGCGATTTCTTCCAGCACCTCAAAGGTCTGTGGGTCGCGCTTATAAAGTGTGCTGCTGCCGTCGGTCATATACAGCGCTGTGCCATCGTAGCACAGCCCCCAGCCTTCGCCCGCATAAGGGACAAGATCAACCACAGCCAGCGTATCGTTGATGAAATCCTCAAAATCGTAGACCAGCATTACCTGTTCGCGCCATGTCAGTTGCAGCAGTCGATCTTCCACCAGTGCCAGCCCCTCGGCAAAAAAATAATCGGGCAGGTCGATCTGGCGCAGTACCGCCCCGGTGTCCGGGTCTACCTGGCGCAGGTTCGACCTGCCATAACGTCCGGCGCTTTCATAGAGCAGGCCATCGTGCAGCAGCAGGCCCTGCGTATAGGCATCCGGGTCATGCGGGCGGGTGGAGAGAATTTCAAGTGTAAGCTGTTCGACAGCCTCGGCCGGGGGCGCTTCCTGCGCCTCTGCGACAGGGCTGTTCACCCACGACAGCAGCAGAATGCATGTAAAAAAGATCCATCGTGTCATGATGTATTATTCCAGGGGATTATAATGATCAGAAGTCACTATTATCACTGCTAGCGGGGGGAGTCGTCTACGGGAAAAACCAACGGGTCGGGCAGATGATCCAGCGCAGTGGAGTCGACGGGTGTATCATTGACGGTCAGGCTTGCCAGCAGCTCCGGCAGCAGGGCACGAATGCGCGACGACTGGTCTTCCGGCGAACTGACATGACAGACCACCAGTTTATTGCTCTGGGGCAGGCCCATCGCCAGCAGCAGCG
>JBGSXK010000306.1:0-9157 GCA_041751455.1 Anaerolineae bacterium | reverse complement strand
GGCGCAGGACAGCAGTGAACTGCAAGAGAAGATTTTGCGCCTGCTGGCCGGGCAGGAGGGTAACTGGGTGCGGGTGGGCGACCCGAACCAGTCGATTTATGAGACTTTCACCACGGCCAAGCCGGAATATCTGCGTAACTTCCTGGATGAAGTGGGGGTCACGGCGCGCGAACTGCCTAACAGCGGGCGCTCCACGCTGAGCATTATCTCGCTGGCAAACGCGCTGATTGACTGGACGGTACACCGTCACCCGATGGAGGCGATTCGGCAGCGCGCGCCGCTGCAACCGCCATTTATCCAGCCCAGCCCCGCGGGCGACCCTCAACCTAACCCGCCCGACCAGCCTGATCTGGTGCATCTGTACAAAGAAGCGCTCGCGCCCAGCGATGAGATTAACATGGTGGTGCGCTCATTGGCGCGCTGGCTGCCACAGAACCCGGATAAGACGGCGGCGGTACTGGTGCCACGCAACCGGCGCGGTTTTGAACTGGTGGACGCGCTGAAACAGGTTCGTGAACCAGAAATCGAGTATGTGGAACTGCTGCGCAGTACGACGACCACACGCGAGGCGGCGGGGGCACTGGGCAATGTGCTGAATTATCTTGCCAGCCCCGGCTCTCCCGCGCTGCTGGCGACGGCCTATCGTGTGTGGCGGCGGGATGACCGCAACGACCCGCTGGCGGCGGCACAATTGGAAAATGCGACCCGGCTGCTGCGTGGCTGTAAGCAGGTGGAGGATTATCTGTGGCCGGAGGCGGCGGGCGAGGACTGGCTGGCGGAAGTGACCGAAAATGACCTGCGCGAACTGCTGGAAGCTTTCCGGCGGCTGGTGCAGCGCTGGCAGCAGGCGGTGGCGCTGCCTATCGACCAGTTGATTCTGACGCTGGCGCAGGATTTGTTCGACAACTCGGTGGATTTAGCGCTGGCGCACAGTATCGCCGTGTTCCTGCGGCGCACCGCGGAGATGCATCCACACTGGCGGCTGCCACAGTTCACGGAAGAACTGGCGATTGTCGCCCGGAATGAGCGGCGTTTTCTGGGCATGAGCGAGGATGACCTGGGCTTTGACCCGGACGCGCACAAGGGCAAGGTCACGATTGCGACACTGCACTCTGCCAAGGGGATGGAATGGGACAGGGTGTATCTGCTTTCGGCCAACAACTACGATTTTCCCTCGGCACAGCCTTATGACCAGTCGATTTCTGAAAAGTGGTTTGTGCGTGATAAGCTGAACCTGGAGGCGGAGGCGCTGGCACAACTTCGGGCGTTGTATGAAGAAGGCGAATACGCAGAAGGTTATGCGACCCGTGACGCACGGCTGGATTACGCGGCGGAACGTTTGCGGCTGCTGTATGTAGGCATCACACGGGCGCGGCGGGAACTGGTGATGACCTGGAATACGGGGCGGCAGGGGGATATGCAGCCGTCGCTGCCGTTTGTGGCGCTTCAGGCATTCTGGGAGTCACGCCAGCGGTGATGCAGCTAAACCACAAGAACATAAAGCATTTACACCCCCCACTAAGGAGAAATAATGGCCTTTGCAGAGATCAACGGCGCGTCGATTTATTATGAAACCCACGGCCAGGGCAAACCTGTAGTTTTGGTTCACGCAGGCATCGCTGACAGCCGGATGTGGGAGCCACAGATCGACGATTTCGCGGCGCGCTATCAGGTGGTGCGTTACGATATGCGTGGCTATGGACAGAGCAAGCCTACCGAAGGCAGGTTTTCGCATACGGATGATCTGCGTGTGCTGCTGAACAGCCTGAAGATCGAGAATGCTATGCTGGTGGGCTGCTCGCTGGGGGGGAAGGTCTGCATAGATTTCGCGCTGGCTTACCCTGATCGCGTGCGGGCGCTGGTAATGGTCGGTTCAGTTCCGGCGGGTTATCCGATGGATGAGGACACTATGGCCACGTATGACGAGATCGAAACGGTTGGTGATGACTTAGATAAGGTGAACGAGCTTGAAATCCGCAACTGGGTGGTTGGGCGGGGGCGTGGTGTTGAAGATGTGAACCCTGACGTTTACCAACTGGCGCTGCAGATGAACCTGCAAGCCCTGCAATTCGAAGTGCAGGAGATCGGCGAGGCGCGGCCACCGCTGGAAGTGAATGCTGTTGAACGCGTGAGTGAACTTCAGATGCCTGTCCTGATTATCTATGGTGAAAATGATCGGGTTTATGTTCATACTGCCGCTGATTTCATGACGGAGCGCCTGCCTGATGCGCGTAAAGTCCTGCTGCACAGCGCGGCGCACCTGCCTAACCTTGACCAACCCACCCCGTTTAATCAGGCGGCGCTGGGCTTTCTGGAGCCACTGTGATGAATAAACTCCCGGCACATTTCCAGTTCAGCCAGAGCAGCCTGCAGGATTATGCCGACTGCCCGCGCCGCTTCCAACTGCGCTATCTGGAGCGGCTGCGCTGGCCCGCGCCAGAGGCCGAACCGCTGGTGGAGTATGAGCAGCATCAGGCGCAGGGGGCGCGCT
This sequence comes from Anaerolineae bacterium, assembly GCA_041751455.1. Lineage (GTDB taxonomy): Bacteria > Chloroflexota > Anaerolineae > Aggregatilineales > Phototrophicaceae > JAIOHN01. Next base: position 6,666 of record JBGSXK010000306.1, on the reverse strand, counting down.
TTCATGGGCTGGTGCATCGTCACATCGCGGGCATTCCGGCGGAACGCCTCGCGCCGTATGCACAGGACGAACCGCTGCGGCACTGGTGGGAAAATTATCTGCGTACAGGGTTAGAAGGGCTATCGGAACAACGACATCCCGAAATCATGCTGACCGCACCGCTGGGGAATTACCGGGTGGTGGCGAAGTATGACCTGATCGCGCTGGAACCGGGGCAGCGGGCGGTGATCGTGGACTGGAAAACCTCATTACACAGGCCGCGCCGCGAACGACTGGCGACACGGTTGCAGACCGTTGTCTATCGTTATCTGCTGGCGCTGGCCGGGGCGCACCTCAACGGCGACCAGCTTATCACACCGGAGCAGATTGAGATGGTGTACTGGTTCGCGGAGTATCCAGAAACCCCGGAACGTTTTCCTTACAGTACGGCGCAGTTCCACGAAGATCACCTGTATCTACAGGGAATACTCAGCGAAATCATGGCGCGGCAGATTTTCGAACTCACCAGTGACACGACCCGCTGCACATTCTGCACCTACCGCTCATTGTGCAGGCGCGGTGAACGGGCAGGGGATTACCGGGTGGCGACACTGGACGAGGCGCTGGAAGATGCGGGTGAGGTTTTTACGTTTGATCTCGACCAGATCGCGGAAATCGAGTTCTAGCTGCCGGGTGGGTTGCCCAATTTTCGTCTTTTCGGTAGAGTTGGGCGCGGTACACACCACAGGCAGGAGCCAATTTGAACAGCTATGTTACCCTGGTCGCCAATGCCGATTATGTTTCAGGCGCGCGCGCGCTGGCTCGTTCGCTGCAAATGTGCCGGGCGCAATGGCCGCTGACGGTGCTGGCGCTGGCCGACTTTCCCGGCCTGGATGCCTTAGAAGCACTGGGCTGTATCGTGCTGCGTGTCGAGCCGCTGCCGCTGTCCGATGCATTTCGCGACCGGCATTCGCGGCAGGCGCAGCATACGCTGGCCCCATTTACCAAAGGCAGTAAACCGCTCTTTCACGATCCGCTGCATAACTTCGTTAAGCTGCGCCTGTGGGAACTGGAACAATATGAAAAAGTGGTCTTTCTGGACGCGGATACGCTAATGATCCGCAGCAGTGACCGCTTATTTGCTTTTCCAGAGTTTGCTGCCGCGCCCAATCTGTACGAATCGCTGGCGGATTTTCACCGCCTGAACAGCGGCGTGTTCGTGGCGCGTCCCAGCCGTCAGACCTTTGACATGCTGCTGCAAAAGCTCGATCAGCCGGGAGTCTTCTGGAAACGGACTGATCAGACCTTCCTGGAAATGTTCTTCCCAGACTGGCACGGCCTGCCTTATATCTATAACACGCTGCAATATGTGTGGTTCAACCTGCCGCAGTTGTGGGACTGGAAGCGCATCCACATCATTCATTATCAGTATGAGAAGCCGTGGGAGGAGAATCACCCGCGACGTGAGGTGCTGCACCCGTTGATTGACACATGGTGGCATGTGCTGGAACATGGCCAGATGCCGCCTGACCTGCCCGCGCCGCCGGAAAATGGGTATGGCTGATATTGTCGCTGTGACCGGGGCGACCGGTTATGTAGGGCGCTTTGTCGTGGCCGAATTGCAGCGGCGCGGTATGATGGTGCGGGCGCTGGCACGGCCTGAGTCTGATCGGGGCGGTTTCGGCGCACCTATAGAATGGGTGATGGGTGATCTGCGCGCTGGCGAAGGGCTGGACAGGCTGGTAGAGGGAGCGGACGCGGTGGTGCATCTGGCTTACGCGCATGTGCCGGGACGTTACCGGGGCGGGGAGGGGGATGATTTATCCGGCTGGCTAGAGGCTAATCTCAACGGCTCGCTGCGGCTTATCGAGGCCGCGGACAGGGCACAGGTGCAGCGGGTTGTCTTTTTATCGAGCCGGGCGGTTTTTTCCAAGACGCTGCCGGGGCGCGAACTGGATGAAACGCACCCGACCTGGCCGGACACGCATTATGGCGCTTATAAGGCGGCGGTGGAGGCATTTTTACAGAGCTTCGCGCAGGGCGGGAAGATGAGAACCTGCGCCATAAGGGCGACGGGAGTCTATGGGCTGACATACCCGGTAGAACGCTCTAAGTGGTGGGGGCTGGTGCAGGCTGTTTTGAACGGCGACGAGATTTTATCCAGTGGAGGCGGCACGGAGGTGCACGGCGCAGATGTGGCGCGGGTGATCGGCGAAGTGCTGCAACGGCCAGACGTGCCGAGAAGTGATATTATTCACATGAGCGACCTGTATGTGGCACATCGTGAAGTGGTGTGGCTGGCGCGACAATTTGCCGATAAAGCGGGGGCGCTGCCACCTGCCCCGGCCAGGCCGCCGCAGAATGTGCTGGTGTGCCGCCGTGTGGGTGAGATGGGCCTGACGCTGGGGGGGCTGCCACTGCTGGAGGCGACTGTGGGTGAGCTGGTGAGGGCGGCACAGGCTGGTGTGCGCAGCAAATTGTAACTTATGATTTTATTCAATGGCGCAACTTTCATAGTAATGAGTTGTTATAATCATCGTTATACATAATTTGCGAACGCATAAGGAGCAGACCATTGCGCATTCTAATCTTAGGTGGAGACGGGTATCTGGGGTGGCCTCAAGCATTGTATCTTTCGCAGAAGGGCTACGAAGTCGCGGTTTTCGATAACCTTGCCCGGCGGCAATTTGACCTGAAGCATGGTTTCGACAGTCTTGTCCCGATCCAAACCCTACACCGCCGTATTGAAGCCTGGGCCCAGCACAGCGGCAAACGCATTGTCCAATATCATGGTGATACGACTGATTACAACGCGCTCGCACGGGCCTTTCAGGAGTTCCAACCAGAGGCCGTGGTCCACTTTGCCGAGCAGCGCGCCGCGCCATACTCGATGATTGACCGGGAACACGCGGTTTACACGCAGCACAACAACGTGATTGGTACTTTGAACGTGCTGTATGCCATCAAGGATTATGCGCCTGACTGTCATCTGGTCAAGCTGGGTACTATGGGTGAATATGGCACCCCCAATATTGATATTGAAGAAGGCTTTATCGAGATTCATCATAAAGGGCGCAGCGATGTGCTGCCTTTCCCCAAGCAGCCCGGCTCGTTTTATCACCTGAGCAAGGTGCACGACTCACACAATATTATGTTCTGCTGCAAAATCTGGGGACTGCGTTCCACAGACCTGAATCAGGGCATTGTTTACGGTGCGGATACCTATGAAAGCGGGCTGAACGCCGAACTGGCGACCCGTTTCGATTATGACCAGATTTACGGGACGGCGCTGAACCGTTTCTGTGTGCAGGCCGCCATCGGGCATCCGCTGACGGTGTATGGCAGTGGTGGGCAGACACGCGGTTATATCAACATCAAGGACACGGTACGCTGCATCGAGCTGGCGATTACCTCACAGCCTGCCGCCGGGGAATTCCGGGTGTTTAACCAGATTACCGAGTGGTTCTCGATTAATGATGTGGCAGAGCGTGTGCGGCGGGTCGCCACACAGATGGGGCTGGTTGTCCGGTGGGACAACGTGCCGAACCCGCGTGTGGAGGCGGAGCAGCATTACTACAACGCGATTCATACCAAGCTGCTTGACCTGGGCCTGGAGCCACATCTGCTGGATGATGCCGAAGTCGAGCATATGATCGGCCTGGCGCTGAGGCATAAAGACCGTGTTGATTCACGGTTGATCGTACCGACGGTCAACTGGCGTGAGATCGAAAATCAGGTCGCGCAGGGACAGGAAGATTCACTGGTGGCGAATTAGGGACTGACTTCACCCCTTCCGAACCTACGGTTCTCCCTCCCCTCTCCAGAATGGAGAGGGGAATGTACCTGCTAAAAGCGCATTTTCAGAGATGGTTTTTATACGGCTTCTGCTCAGAAGCATGACATGACTATTCAAAACTTCCGGTTGTGACCGCGCCTGCACGCTCGTAATTCACGATAATGACACCGCCTGGGGAGACTTTGCTCTCCGTTACCCGGAACGCCGCCGGGATTGAGCCACTGGCAAACAACCGTTTTCCACCGCCCAATGTCACCGGGTATATCTTTAACCAGAACGCATCGACCAGATCATGCTGCATAAGCGTCTGAAGCAGATTGCCGCTTCCGTAAACGTGCAAATCCGGGCCTGGCTGCTGCTTGATTTGGCGGATTTCTTCCGCAATGTCTCCGCTTAAAAACACGGAGGGCTGCCATTCGCCAGAAGTAAGGGTATTGGACGCGACGTACTTGGTCGCTGCATTGACGCTCGGCCATATGTCGGCATGATGTGGCCAGTACGGTGCCCAAATGTCATAGGTTTTGCGCCCTAACAACAGATCAAACGGCATGTTCATCTGTGCCTTTATGGCGGTTCCAAGAACATCGTCGGAATATGGGGCTACCCACCCACCATATGGAAAGCCATCACTGGTATCTTCCTCTGGCCCGCCTGGGGCTTGTATGACCCCATCAAGGGAGATATGTTCGATGACAATCACTTTTCTCATGCCTGCGCTCCTTCAATCAATATCCGGCGATCTTCAGGTTGAAAATAGCACATATGTTCAAAAAGCGCAAATTACAAGGAGAGGCACGAAAAGCCGTTTTTCAAGCAACCTCTAAAGCTCTGGCGGCATGGGGATGAGCCGCACCTGACGCTCGGCGATGGCATCCGCCGGGCGGGGATAGGGATTGGCCTGACGGCGGTATATCTGCTTGAGCAGGCGATTTTGTTCCTTAAGCGCTTCTGCAATATGGCGTGTGTGGTTGTTGGTTTCCAGAAACAGATCAATGAGGCGGGCGACGACATAGAGGCTGAGCGCGCCAAGACCGCCAGACAGGATGCACGCCAGTAACGCCGGAAGCAGCAGGTAAGCTGGCGTGACGACCACGCCGACCACAAGGCCAATAAATGCTGTTATGGCGGCAAGAATGATGAAGCAGGCGGCCAGTTTGTAGAACAGGCTGATGAGACGCAGCACCGGGTAACACCTGACTTCCAGGTGATCCTGCTGCGGGGGCGCGTAAAACTGAGTAGCGGGCATGAAATTCCCTGAAATGCGTTCATAATAAAGTCATATCCTTATTATAGAACCTTCGGGGGCGCAGCGGCTTTGACCTAAACGAAGTTTTCGTGAAATTGGCATGAATCCGGGCTTCCTGTCGCTCTCCAATCTTCGAAGCAGGGGCGGGGTTTGGTTTAGGATTTCCTGGGTTCCACACTATAACAGGCGAGGATATTGCCTGAGCCTTGCCATGTGCGTGTACTGATGAGCTTAAGAGACACTGGCGGGCGACCCTCGAATAACGGTGTGCCTTCTCCTGCAATCACAGGGAAAATGGTGAAGTGCAGTTCGTCTACCAGATTATGCACCAGCAGATCATTCCAGAGCAGGCGGCTGGAGTAGGTGAAGATGTCTCTGCCGGGCTGCTGTTTGAGCGCGGCAATCTCTCTGTGCGCATCCGCCCGTTTGATGATGCGTGTATTCTCCCAGGGCGCTAACTCATCCACGGTCAGGCGATCCGAAACCACGATTTTCTCGACGGACTGTATCAGCCCGGCAAATTCACGCCTGATGACGGTGGATTCAGGATCATTCGGCACGCCTGACCAATAATCCCGGTTGCCCAGAAATGAAACGCGACCACTCAGCAGCAGGGTGTCGGCGGCACGTAGACGCTCGGTATTGTAGTGGTCGAAGTTCTCGTCGTTGGAATAATCTTCGTGAAAATAATCAAAGAGCGCGTTGAGGTTTCTGTCTTTCCCTTCGTAATAGCCATCCAGCGAGAGAAGATTGCTGACAATGAGTTTGCGCATGGTACTGCTCCTTTCATATGTGGCTTTTACTTCTGCACTCACGCTCTGCCGCCATCGATTTCCCGCCACCCAATCCAACTTTTCCACGGGTCGGTGAGTTGTTTTTCCAGCGCTTGCAGGTAAACAGCAGCTTCCTGGTAGAAGATCAGGAGCGCCTCGTGGTAGACCCGGAACTGCACGTAAGGGGAGGGGGTAAAGCCATGCCGACGGCCAAGCTGCTTATTATAGAGGTCATCTTCCGACAGCCCACTCAATGCCTCTTCCAGCTCTGCGTCCAGTTTTTTGTACCAGGTTGTGAGACTCGCCACGCTGTTGGGCACTTCCGGCTTAGAAGCGCAGCATTCCCAATCCTGCATGGAAGTCCTGAAGAAATGAGTATAAACCTGCTGGATGTGGCCCATTTCCTCACACAATTCGCCTAAAGTCAGGTTACATTCAGGGAGTTTGCAGGCCAAATCCTGGTCGGAGATCATGTCCATCAGTTCGTTACGCAGGTCTGTGATTCCCGGAAGCTCATGCTGGACAAGGCTGTTCATATCCATCCTCCTATGGTGAACCTATTATAATAGCACATAAGTTCTATCTTGGGCAAGAGGCAGATAGCGAGTCCCACTCGTATCTGAGGGCAGTTGTGACCCTGCCCTCATTGTGAGGCAGCGCAGAGCGGCGTTGTTTAATAGAAGAACCTCGGCAGGTAGTCCGGCGCATCGTTGAATGGTTCGGCATCACCGAGGGCGATGGGATAGAGCTGCTCATGGGCAGCGCGGGCGGCATTCACCAGCGGTGTATAGGGCTGGTTACAGACATCGTAGAAGCCGATGTTATAGGCTTCGCCGTCGAAGCGGCCCAGGGCAGACTGGTCATAATGGGTG
>JBGSXK010000305.1:0-5029 GCA_041751455.1 Anaerolineae bacterium | reverse complement strand
GAAGGTGAACAGCAGCGAGAGAAACGAGGGCAGGATGGTGGCCGCGCCCAAAGGCAGCGCGGTCAGCGCCAGCACGACCAGCGACCACCAGGGATGCGCCAGCGCCAACTGAAACGCAGTGCGCCAGAGCTGCCTGAAGGGCAGGTCGAACTGCACCAGCAGCGGCCACAGATAGAGGTTGGTGAGCACCAGTACCAGCCCTACAAACAGCGTCACGCTGCGCGCTGCCCAGGCAACAGGGGGCGGAAAATCCGGTTGATCGACGATCAGGAAGTTCGCCAGCACCAGCCCGCCAATCAATACGTCAATCAGGACGATCAATGTGCTTTTGAGCCAGTGTTGGCGCATCGCACCGAAGAAATCACGGAACAGGGCGCTGTTTTCGCCCCTGGGGAAAGGGGCCAGCACCTTAAACAACCCGGCAGTGGCGGCAGGCAGCGGCAGCACCAGCACTGACAGCAGCACCCAGAAGACATTGGCGAGGATAAAGGTGCCTGTCCGGTCAACCCAGGTGGCCTGTTCGGTATTCAGGCGCATGGTATGTCATAGAGGCGGGTTTGCAGCCCGCCCTCACAAGCGTAGATTAACATCAGTTCTTTGTCTATCCCTTCAGACCCGTGGTTGCAATTCCCTGTACCAGGTAGCGCTGGAAGAATACGAACAGGGCAAAGACCGGCACCAGTGACAGCGCAGACATAGCGAAGATCGCGCCCCAATTGGTTTGCCCGGAGGGGTCGGCGAAGGTACGCAGCGCCAGCGATACAGTGTAAAGATCGGGCGCATTGAGGTAAATCAATGGGGTAAGAAAGTCCTCCCATGTCCAGTAAAACGAGAAGATGGCGGCGGTGATTACCACGGGCTTGAGCTGCGGCAGAATGATGCGGAAGAACGTACCCGCCTTGCCACAGCCGTCAATCTGCGCCGCTTCGTCCAGGTCTACCGGAATGCCGCGGATAAACTGCATAATCATAAAAATGAAAAACGCCTGCCCGCCTATCCGGGGCAGCAGCAGCGGCAGGAATGTATTGAGCCATCGGAGCTGGCTGAACATGATGTACTGCGGGATAATCTGCACCTGCACCGGCAGCATCAGGGTCAGCATCATGATGACAAACCAGAAGCGTTTCCCCGTAAACCTGATGCGGCTAAAACCGTAAGCCACCAGCGCCGAGGCGGAGACACTCAGCAGTGTCCCGATGCCTGCATAGATAAACGAATTTTTATAGAACGTGGCAAAGCTAATGCCCCCAAAGCCCGACCAACCCGCCGGATAATTCTCCCAGTAAATCTGATTGGGCACAATCGCGGTCTGGTTCGTCCAGATTTCATCCGGTGCTTTCAGCGAACTGCCGAACAGCCACAGGATAGGATAAATCATGATAAAGCCCACGAGCAGTACAAAGCCGTGATAGACAAGGCTCTGAAACAGCCTGCGCTGGTGCCAGGCCAGCCCTACCGTAGATTGACCCTGTGTCAGACGGGGTGCTTCCAGGTTAATGCTGCTCATGTTAATTCCCTTCCGCCGACTCGTAAAACACCCAGTATGAGGATGACTTGAAGACGACCCCTGTCAGCACGGCGATCACCAGCAGCAGCACCCACGCCATCGCTGAGGCGTAGCCCATCTCAAAAGTGACAAATGCCCGATTGTAAACATACAGGGCATAGAAGAGGGTGGTATCCAGCGGCCTGCCCCCGGTGACGATGAACGCCTGGGTAAAGACCATAAATCCGCTGATAATCTGCATCACCAGGTTGAAGAAGATGATTGGGGTGAGCATGGGCAGCGTGATGCGCAGGAACTTCTGCCAACCATTAGCCCCGTCAATCGAGGCCGACTCATACAACTGTTCCGGGATATGTTTCAGCCCAGCCAGGAAGATGAGCATGGGCGAGCCAAACTGCCACACCGCCAGCAAAATCAGCGTCCAGATTGCAGTGTCCGGGTTGCCCAGCCAGTTGATGGAGGGAATACCCATTGTAGTCAGCAAGAAGTTGAACAGGCCGTTATTGCCAAAAATCTCGCGCCACATCACGGCGACGGCGACGCTGCCCCCGATGATGGACGGCGCGTAGAAGATCGCCCGGTAAAACGCCACGCCTGACCGCTGCGTATTCAGCAGCATCGCCACCGCCAGCGCGAAAACCAGGCGCAGCGGTACAGAGATCAGCGCATATCTGAGTGTGGCTTCCACTGCTTTCCAGTAGCGCCGGTCTTCAAAAAACATGCGCTGGAAGTTGTCCAGGCCGATAAATTTCCAATCGCCCAGCACATCGTAATTGGTAAAGGACAGAAACAATGAGGCGAGCATGGGGATGAGCGTAAACAGGATAAAAGCAATCAACCAGGGGGAAATAAACAAATAACCTGCCAGATTATCCTGCCCGAACTGGTGTCGTCCGACACGTGCCGGGGCGGGTAGGCTGGCGGCAGTGCCAGTTGCGGGATTAGGGGCTAACGATTCGCTCATGAAGAAACCTGACAACTCTAGTTCGATCAATATATATCGTGGGACAGTAAGCCTTGTCGGTTACAGTGTCAAACTGTAGAGGAGGGTCATGGGCCCTCCCGCAAAGGTCATTTTTTGCGGGTGGGCTTTAAACCCACCCCTACAGCATTCTGGAGATGTGTAACCAGTTCTACAGTTCTGTTTCTGGCTTATTCCGCGTTCTGCGCGAGGATGCGATTGGCTTCCTCCCGCATGATGGTGATCCCTTCTTCAACCGGCAGCAGGCCATACAGCACCGGGTCTACAAATTCGGTGAAGAAAACGTTGGCCATGATGTCAGCATGTCCGGGCGGATCGGGCGGGCGAATGGGGCTGTTGTCGGCTTCCACACGTCCCAGATACTCGAACATTTCAACCTGCGCCGGCCCCAGCAGCGGGATCAGCGCCTCGCGTACTGCGGATGAAATCGGTACACCGCGCTCCGCCAGCAGGATTTCATTGGCCTCTACTGAGTTAGAGAAGAAATCAATAAACTTAGCGGCTTCTTCAGGGTTCTGCGAGGTTGATGTGATCGACCAGAATTGTGAAGGCTTAATATAGTTGGCCGACTGGCCGCCTTCCCAACGAGGCAGTTGGTACAGCACAAAGTTGCGGTCTGCACCGGCCGCATTCCACACCGCAACAATCTGGTTACTGTGGAAATAACCCATCGCTGCCTCGCCAGTCACCATGGGTTGAGCTTCTACACTCTGGCCGTCGAAACGGGCGACTTCTTCTTCGCGGGTGGGGATCGCCCCGGCATCCTGCAAACGCAGGAGCATGTTCATATAATCAATGAGCGGCTGGTCGTCTTCATAACCGAGTGCCGTGCCCTCGTCGTTATAACCCCACTGGTCACAGCAGCTCATATAGAGCGACTTCCACAACTGCTCGTTGCTCAGGCCCTGGCCTATGCCCCAGATGCCCAGCTTCTCGTGCAGTTCCAGCACGACCTGCTCAAATTCCTGCAAGGTCCAGTCCAGGCTGGGCAGTTCCATGCCCGCGCGCTCGAATGCATCAATATCAATAGCGATATTCTGCGAGTTGTTGCCCAGATTTACAGCGTATAAATCGCCATTGAGCCGCCCGCCTGCCAGCACTGCCTCAGAGATATTGGTGGTGTCAATGACACCGCTTTCAAGATACTCGTCCAGCGGCAGGAGCAAATTACGGGAGACCCATTCTTCAATACGGGCGTAGTCCTGCTGCATGATGTCCGGCAGGTTATTGCCGGCTGCCTGGGTTGCCATCTTCACCCAATAATCATCCCACCCGGCGAACTCGTAAACGATGTCCACATTGGAGTTCAGAGATTCGTATAGTTCAATCACCGCAATCGTGCGATCATGCCGATCCTGCGATCCCCACCAGGCGATACGCAGTTCGATCTGATCCTGGCTCAACGCCGGGCCGAGGCTGGCAGAGAGCAGCAGAACCATCAGTACTGTAAGAAGTAAAAAACGCATTTTTGTTGGTTTCATGGCGAGCCTCTAGTGATTTAAAAGATATAGCATATATGATTTGGACGATAAAATTTGAGCTTGCTGTGTGGAGAGCCTCCTCAAGCTAAATTTCTATGTGTTCATTATAGTGGAATTGGCCTGAGTTGCCAATAAAATTTAATAGAAGCGCAGTTATAGTGGGCGAAACTGCACAGTCGTGCTTTTCGATACAGCCACCAACATAAGCTATACTGGCAGGTAATGTGTGGCTTACAGTTAAGCAAGATGGATTTTAGAAGGTAGAAAGATGACATTTGAAAAAGGGGTCAGCCTGCTGTGGCCAGATGATGTGACGCAGCCCGCAGCGAACCACAACGAAGGCTACAGCATGGCGGATCTGACACTGGAAAATATTATCCGCCGCCTGAGCCTGGACACCCGTTATGAGCGTTATGTGCGGACCGTGCTTAACAGCCCGTCGCATGATGTGCGTGTACTGGAATATCGCCAGGCGGTAATCGAAGACCTGCTGCGTTCGGCGGGCTTAACTGCCGGTATGGAAAAGGTGCTGCACAGCATTGTCACGCTGGAACGTTACCTGAACGAACCGCAGTGGCAGGAAAGCGAACTGCGTAAAGTAGCCTGGCGTTTGAGCGAACTGGAAAATTATGTCGAGTGTATCGACCTGCTTAACGCGCTTTTTGAGGAAGCGGGGGATAATGTGCGCTCAACCGCACTGTGCCGCCTGCGCGCGATGGTGCAGAGCATCGCGCAGGATGAGCTTTTCAGCGCGCTGCGGACCGAGCTGCCGCACCTGCTGGCGCAGGTGCGTGGTATTAAGAGCATCAGCATCGGCGTGAACCTGGACGGCCAGCTACGCCCAATTGAAGCAACTTTGCTGACGGTGAATACCGAGCGCTTCAGAGGCGATTCATCTTCACTACTCAGTCGCATCTTTGGACAGAACCCGGTGCGCGAGGATAATGAAGGCATTGGCCCCCTGCACCGTGCCAAATACGATAATAGTGGATTATTCAGTGCGCGGTAAGGCGAGCGTGATAACCCGCTGATGCACCCCCTGTTACGTGAACTAGCGGA
>JBGSXK010000304.1:0-4735 GCA_041751455.1 Anaerolineae bacterium | reverse complement strand
CCGCTCTGGTAGGCTTACCCTCCGCATCAAAGGCGCGACTGGCGGGCGGCCCCTTCTCCACGGTCTCTACATCGTTCTGGCGCGGCGCGACCTTTTTCGCATGAATGACGAGGCGGCGCGGGGTGGCGTAAACCTGCAACCCCTCATGTGATAAGCGCAGAGTATCAAACAACGCGGGCGCGGCTTTTTCCAACTGTTCAAGCGCATCATCGACATCCCCGGCGGGCAGTTCCTCCACGCCGACTTCGAGCAGCACATCTGCGGGCTGGTCGGGCGCAGGGGGCAGCGGCGCGGGAACTTGCAGCGGGGGCGCATCCCACATGGAGTTGTGGATAGGATAACCGAGCGCCTCGCGCTGTTCGGCAAAAGCGCGGGCGACATCGCGGGTCATATCGCGCATCCGGCGGAAGTAAGTAGCACGTTCAGTCACGCCGATCGCGCCGCGCGCATCCAGCACATTAAAGAGATGGCTGCACTTCTGTACATAATCATAGGCCGGGATTACCGCGCCGGCCGCCAGGGCGCGGCGGTGTTCGCTTTCGTAGATGCCGTAAACCTGACGCAAGCCGTCCACATCGCCGATCTCAAAATAATAACGGCAGTGTTCAATCTCGGCCTGTTTGAAGATGTCACCATAGGTCAGGTCGCCCAACCACTGCATGTCCCAGACGGCGTTTTTGTTTTGCAGCGCCAGCACAATGCGGTCAATGCCGTAGGTAATCTCCACCGACACCGGGTTCAGCTCCAGCCCGCCTGCCTGCTGGAAGTAGGTATACTGCGTGATCTCCTGCCCGTTAAGCCACACTTCCCAGCCCAGCCCCCATGCCCCCAGCGCCGGGCTTTCCCAGTTATCCTCCACAAAACGGATATCCTGTTCACGCGCATTCAGGCCCAGGGCCTCTAATGATTGCAGGTAAAGCTCCTGCGGGTTGCCGGGATCGGGCTTGAGGATGACCTGATACTGATAAAACATCTGCATCCGGTTGGGATTTTCGGCGTAACGGCCATCATCCGGGCGCACTGTAGGTTCAACATAAGCCACACGCCAGGGTTCTGGCCCCAGCACACGCAGCAGGGTGGCCGGGTTGCCTGTGCCCGCGCCAAGCTGGATATTGTAGGGATTCCAGATCACGCAGCCCTGGGCAGCCCAGAATTCATGCAATTTGAGGATGACCTGCTGATAATTCAGTGGTTGCGACATGCTAATTTTATCCTGATGGGGTTTATCGGGTGGTAATGGACTGTATTATAGAGGGAGGATGGGAGATTGGCGAGGGGTGTTCGCAGCTTGCCCGGCTCTTCACCCGCATTCCTTGTGTAAAATCTGCCTGGGGCATAATTCACAAGGGGTGAGGGCTTAAAATCGTGCAATTCACTCACTATCGCGTAACGCAATCCAAATAAGCGGGTTATGGTAATTGATGAAAACACCCTGGAAGCGCCGCTCTGACGCGCAAGACTTAGCCGCACTGCCCGACACTGACCTTGTGGAGATGGCGAAGGAGCATCAAGAAGCCTTCGGTATCCTGTACGAGCGTTATGTCAGCAAAATCTATAATTACATTTATTACCGAACGGGCAACCATCACGACGCGGAGGATCTGACCGCGATGGTGTTTTACCGCGCCATGGGGCATATCGAGACTTATACCGAACGTGGGGTGCCCTTCCAGGCCTGGCTGTACCGGATCGCGCATAACCTGGTGGCCAACTGGCATCGTGACAGAGCACGACGAAAGATCATCGCACTGGAAGAATTTGTCGGGCCGGGGTCGCAAAGCGACGCACCGGACTCGCAGGCGGAAGATCAGGAAGAACGCGATATTTTGCTGCGCATTATCCGCCGCCTGCCCGAAGAACGGCAGCAGCTTCTCATCCTGAAGTTTATCGAGCATCTTTCTAACGCCGAGATCGGTGACATCATGGGGCGCACAGAAGGAGCGATCAAATCGCTTTATCACCGCACGTTAATCGCGCTGCGCGAGGAACTGGAACTCTATGAGGCCAGCCAGACTGGCCGCCAGAAAAGCACGGAAGGCTAAGAATAATCATGCCCTTTTCAGAACAACACGAACTAGAAACCCTGCTCTCCGCCCTGACCGATGCGCTCCTGGCCGAAAAGACCGACCTCGACAGCATCCTGCGCCGTCACCCCGCTGTGTCTCCCCAGGCCGCAGGTTTCGTGGTGCTGATCCAGCGGTTACACCAATCTCTGATCAGAGTACAGCCTTCCAAACGCTTTGTACGCCGCCTTAAACAGGACCTGACAAGCCTCGAAGAGCGTAATGTCATCACACGGGTGCGCCACCTGCCCGCTCGTGTGCAAATTGCTGCGGGCATCGCTGTGATTGCGGGATTTATGCTGCTTTCGCGCCGCCGGGTGGTGCAGGATGCACGACGAACGCAGGAAGCCGCCCCCGCGCAGTGACAGAGTTCGTGCCTGTTATCTTCGTATAAAAATATCGTTATACTGCGCTTGACATATGCGGGTTGACTGAGTTATACTACCCATTCGTATAACCTCAGCTATTTGTCTCTGTTTAATGGGACTATTTCTGTCACAACATCCATGTGATCATCTTAACTACAATAGGAGACCTTCTGCGGCACTCCTTGACATAGATTTTGTTACCCCCGTTTTACCCTTTTATCGTCGGCGGAACTCAGGAGCGGTGTATCGTGCAATTACGAGAAAATGTTAAGAATTACGCCCGGACTCCCGACGTGCAGGCCTTGCCGTCACTCATTGAAGTCCAACTTCAGTCTTTTAAGTGGTTTTGCGAACAGGGATTGGCAGAGCTGTTCGATGAAATCAGCCCTATTGAAAGTTTTAACGGCCAGTTAAAGCTGTATTTGCCGGGCAACAGCCGTGAAGCCCAGGAATTAGGCTTAAGTTACTGGTTTGAAGACCCCAAATACAGCGAAGAATTGTGCCTTGAACGCGATATGTCCTTCTCCGCACCGCTTTATATGCGGGTGGCGTTGGTCAACCGCGAAGCCGGCGAAGAAGTCGTGATCTCCGATATTTTTATGGGCGACTTCCCGCTGATGACCGAGAAAGGCACGTTTATTATCAATGGCACCGAGCGTGTCGTCGTCAGCCAGTTAATTCGCTCGCCTGGGGTTTATTTTGATGCGGATGAAGATCGCACCACAGGGCGGCGCATGGCAAACGCCAAGCTAATTCCTGATCGCGGTGCGTGGATGGAATTTGAGACACGCAAGAGCGATTACCTGACGATTAAGTTCAACCGCAAACGCACTGTTCCGGTGACGATTCTGCTGCGTGCGCTGGCGGCGGTCAGTGACGGTATGCCCGACGAACTCTCGCCCGTGAAAACCGGCAGCGATGAGGAAATCCTGGCGCTTTATGCGGATATGGATAACGACCCTGACCGTCCTTATATTGTCAGCAGCATTAAAAATGAGCCTGCATGGGAGCTGAAGAAAGACCAGACCCTTGCTCAGGCCGCGCTGATCGAGTTTTACCGCCGGATGCGCCCTGGCGACCCCCCCACGCTGGATAATGCTCGTGATTATCTGGAAAGTCAGCTTTTTGACCAACGGCGTTATGACCTGGAGCGGGTGGGGCGTTATAAGCTGAACCAGCGCTTACAGATTGACCGCGTGATGCCGCGCAGTGTGCGCATTATCACCAAGCTCGATATTGTGAAAGTCGTCGAGCGCATGATCGCCAT
Organism: Anaerolineae bacterium; assembly: GCA_041751455.1. Lineage (GTDB taxonomy): Bacteria > Chloroflexota > Anaerolineae > Aggregatilineales > Phototrophicaceae > JAIOHN01. The sequence goes on along the minus strand of JBGSXK010000304.1, from coordinate 1,037 downwards.
CAACAACAACCAGGCCAACCCCGATGATATTGACCACCTGGGCAACCGCCGTGTCAAGACAGTAGGCGAGCTTATTCAGAACAAGCTGCGCATTGGCCTGCGCCGGACAGAGCGTGTGGTGAAAGAGCGCATGTCGATTCGCGAGTCGGATAACCTTACTCCCGTGGCATTGGTGAATATACGCCCTGTGGTAGCAGCGATCCGTGAGTTCTTCGGCTCGTCACAGCTTTCGCAATTCATGGAGCAGACCAACCCGCTGGCCGAACTTACTCATAAGCGTACCCTTTCCGCGCTTGGTCCTGGTGGTCTGCGGCGGGAGCGCGCGGGCTTTGATGTACGTGACGTGCATCACAGTCATTATGGACGTATCTGCCCGATTGAGACCCCGGAAGGCCCCAATATCGGTTTGATTGGCCGCCTTGCCAGCTATGGACGAGTCAATGAATATGGATTTGTGGAAACCCCTTACCGCGAGGTGGTCAAGTTCCTGTCGCCGGATGATACAGAGATCATCGGGCGCACCCTGCGTGAGGATATTGAAGACAAGAATGGTAAGGTCATCGCACGCGAAGACGCAGTGATTGACCGTGAGCTGGCAAAGAAGATCGCGGCTGCCGGGGTGCAGAAAGTCCCGATCATGCCCTTCGTCACCAGCAGCACCGTCTATCTGTCTGCCGACCAGGAAGATAACTTCGTGATCGCGCAGGCGAACGCACAGCTTGATGACCTGAAGCAGTTCGTAAATAAGCGCGTTTCGGTGCGCCTCAATCAGAAATTCGCCGTGCTGCCTGTGCAGCGTGTCGATTATATGGACGTAGCACCGCGCCAGATCGTAGGCATCAGCGCTGCGCTCATTCCATTCCTGGAACACGACGACGCGAATCGTGCGCTGATGGGTTCGAACATGCAGCGTCAGGCCGTCCCCCTGCTCAAGCCGGATGTGCCGATTGTCAGCACCGGGATGGAAGGCCAGGCCGCCTACGACAGTGGTCAGGTACTGGTGGCAGAAGATGATGGTGAGGTCGTCAGCGTCCAGG
>JBGSXK010000303.1:0-5290 GCA_041751455.1 Anaerolineae bacterium | reverse complement strand
TTATCGAGAAAAGTTATGTCGGCCCTTACACGTCGCTGGGCGATAATGTGCGGGTGGAAAACAGCGAGATCGAGGCCAGCATCGTCATGAAGGACTGCGTGATCCGCAATATACCCGGACGCATTGATTCCAGCCTGCTTGCTGACAACAGTCAGGTGACTTCTGCCGATCGGGTGCCAGACACCCACCGCTTTATCCTGGCGGAAAACAGTTACGTGCAGTTATAAGCGCTATCAATTTATGTGAACGCAAGCAGGGCGGATTTGCGTCCCGCCCGCTTTAGTCCAGGCCGCATCCCGAATTCCGGCGCGCAGTATCATCGGTGGAGGGTGTGAGCGCCAGGCGCTGCCAGACCGTCAGGCTCACCGGCATCTTCCACAACCTGCTGGCCGGGCAGGGCACCCGCGCCGTCTCGAACAGATAGCCTGCCTGCTGGTAAGCTGACCGGCGGTAGATGAAACTTTGCAGGTCATCAGGGCGCTCCGAAATCAGCGCGACTTCCCAGTCGGGTACATCCAGTGTCAGCCACACATCACCCAACCAGACCGCCGTACTGACCGTCACAAACTGGGCGAAACCGCGCCGCACCCGCACCTCTCCGCGCACCTGCGCGTCAATCCAATCCGGCTGTGCCCCACTCCATTCCCAGGAAATCGTGCCTGTGATACCAGGGATGCCGCCATCATCCGTGATCGCTGTGTCGTCGAATAACCGGCTGACCCAGGCATGATCGCGGATGATATGATAAACCTCCTCAGCCGCGGTGATTCCCGGTTGAATATTCATAAAACAGGGTGGGTGGCAGTTCTCGGCGGGGATATAAAACGTGTACAGATCATGCGGCGCGTAAGGCTGAGCACGAATCAGCAGCACAGGCAGCGCCAGCAGCCCTGTCAGGGCCAGCGAGAATATCACCCAGATAAAAAGTATATTTTTCATCTTCTCGTCCTGATACCGTCATAATATCTTCACCTAACGCGGTCGGCAGGACGTGATCCGCTTCATTTCATACAGGTTTGCGCGATGAATATACTCACTGGCGAAGGCATAAGGGCTTTCAACCAGTTCTGCCATGACTGCAAAGCTGCTGCTGCCGCCCAGCAGATTCCATATCCCGCCACAACGTCCGGCCTGCACCCATACCAGCAGATGCTGGTCGGGATAACCAAAGTAATAGGTGCGCCCTCCCGTTTCTATGGGCGCGGTGTTCAACCAAGCAGGCAGGCCCAACAGCAGCCGCATGGTCTCGAAAGGCACATGAGTGGTAATGTAAATCGCACCCACCCGGTTGCCGGAGGACATACGCAGAATGCCCGGCACGGTGCTGTCAATCAGTGCGGGCTGTGCCCCACTCCACTCCCAGCGAATCGATACCCGATCCCGCTGCCCCTGTTCAATCTCGCCTACCCAGGCGTGGGCTTCCAGCAGGGTACGCGCCTCATCCATCATGGTGCTGCCAGGGCGAATTCCCATAAAACATGGCATTGGGCAGTGGGCGGGTTGTGCAAGCAAAGCGTGCAGACCGGGGTCATCGTAGGGCTGTGCACGGATAAGGAGAATTGCCGGGGCAAACAGCAGGGTAAAAAGTGTGGCGGACTTTAATAAAAAACGGCGCATCTTCAGGGCAGGCCATTGACCAGCAGAAAAATGCATTATACCCCTTCACCTCTACTCCACCAGGATTAGTGCCGGATGCAGGTAAAGATGGGCGTTGGGGTCTGCACCTGTGCCTGTGGGCCGCAAACGCTGAGAATCCAGCGGGTTATACCACGCACTGTACAGACGATAGACACCGGGCAAGGTATTTTCAGGCAGCAGCAGAGTGCGGGTGTCGGTAAATGCTGTCCCCGGCACCCAGGCTGAGGTGGGATACCCCGGCGGCATTCCGTCGGCCTGTGCCTCCAAACGTCCATCCGCAGCCAGCAAGCCCAGCGACAGTGTCCAATCGTCGGGGATTGCCCTCACAGCGTTCCAGAACGTGGTCACAGAGAGCGCCTCCCCAGGGCGCAGGCGCTCCGTGGAGAGCGTCGTACCCACAAGCCGAATCGCTTCTCCATAAAGTATATCCGCCGGATATTGTGGCGTTTCCACTAACGGCGCGGGGTTAAGCAGGGTGGGGCCATCCACCAGCAGCGTATTCACGGGCACACCATTCGCATCCACCAGCGGCAGGAAATCCCCTTCACCGGGATCATCTGCCTCCGGCACACGCCAGCCCAGCGCCAGCTTCAGCCGCAGCAGCCCGCTGTGATCGCCCACACGAAATCGCACAGGCACAGCATAAATCTGGTCGTGCATGAGCGAGTCTGTCGGCAGCATCGCCGGGTAGACATCAAGCCCGCCCACCACTTCCTGCGTCAGTGGATCCAGCGCTTTGACGAACAGCAGCGGGTTTTCGGGGTGCGCGCCACGGATGTACAGCGTCAGCCGCAGCCAGTCCCCCGGCCTGACAGGGTCGCCATGAAGCTCATAGGCCAACAACGCCAGATCATCTGTATACGCATCAATGCGGCGGGCAGGGTCAGGCACAGTCGTCATAATCTGCGCGCCCGCATAAGCCGGGTAGAGATAAACCACAGGCGCGATTAACGCCAGCACCAGCAGCGGCAGGATCAGGAGTCCGGCCAGCCTGCGCCCCAGCAGCATCATCCACCCCAGCACGACCAGCGGCGCAAAAGCCACCAGCCCCGGAAACAGAATCCGCCCCTGTGACACATTAATGCGGCTGCTGGCGGCCAGCAGCGCCAACACCGTGAGCAGGCCCACCCCCCACAGAAAAACCAGTCGCCAGCGCAGTTCTGCCCGGCGGATGAAGGCCACCACGATCCCGGCACATGCCAGCAGCATCACCAGCGGCAGATAGAACACGAACAACCACTCTGGCCCCCGGATGTTAAAATGACCCAGGATAAACCAGAAAGACTCCCATACCCCTTTTGCCTCAAACCATGAAATTAACTGGGGTGGGCCGCCTCGTGCCCAGATGCGCAGCGTGGCTGTCAGCCCCAACGGATCGCCATAAAGCTGCATATTGCGCATGTACCACCAGCCCGCCAGCAGTGCAGCGGCCAGCAGCGACACCGCCACCACACTCAGCGCCCGCCGCGCCGAAAAACGCCCCTTTATCGCCCCCAACAGCATTGTTCCATAAACTACCGCAAACAACGCCAGCCCATTGGTCTTTGCCAGCGCGACTCCCGCCAGGATGAGGCTGAGCACCAGCATATCCATATGCGTGATTTCCTGCCGCTGCCAGATGCGCAGACAGCTATAAACCCCGGCGGCGAACAAAAATGTCACCAGGTTATCATTGTTGATGCTGGCGCTGATGTGAATAAACGATGGGAGCGAGACTGTCAGCCCGGCGGCCAGCAGGCCGATGTAACGATCATCTGCGGCCAGTGTGCCCGCCCGGTACACAAACCACACTGTCCCGGCGGCCAGCGCGATGCTGAACAGGCGCAGCAGCCCTATCGCTATCCCGGTATCACCCTCTGGCGGTGGCCACTGGTGCAGATAGACGTTCTGGTTATTCTCCGCCACAAAGCCAATCGAGGCTAAGGGATTGCGCTCCAGGTAAGCGCTCACATCCCCGCGCTGCGTCCATGAAACCAGCACCGCCCCCGCCAGATAATAGAGCGGAGGATGGTGGCGCTGCGTGGATTGGCTGGCAAAGACGGTATCGCGGTCTTCCAGTACCGGCAGCGCCCCGCTTTCCAGCAGATTGTGGATATACAGGAAATGTGACCCCTCATCCGGCGCTTCAAACGGCGGTGTACTGGCACTGTAAACCAGCGCCAGCATCACGAAAAAGGCGCAGATCACCAGGGCGGGAGAATGCGAAGCTATTCTTGGCATCGGTATCGGGAACAATAAACGTCAGATAAAGCTGAAGTTTAACAGCACACAGGAGGAATTCCAGAGGATGATCCTGATAGTTAGCCAGTCATTAACCCGGACGCTCAAGATGTTCGTACAACTTCTCAAAACGGGCTGCGGGCTGCGGCCACTGTTCACCGTCTATTCCAATACACAGATAATCGCCTGCGCGGGCGTAAACGTCCCCTTCCAGGGTGTGAATCACTGCCGGGAGGTTCAGTTTCTTTGCCCATGTCACCTGAAATTTGCGGTACGGTGTAAAGCCTTGCAGCAGCAGGCGATGTTGTACCGTACCCATCCTGATCTTCAGGGTGTTAATGTGATCGGGTGCATAGGAGCGCTCGAAAATATCCCTGTGGACAATCCAGCGGCTGTCATCATCCGGGTTGACACAGGCATAATCGCCCGGATACCCATGCAGCAAATCACCCCTATCAATACGCACCGTAAAATTTTTGTCCATTTTACGGGCGTAAGTAACGCCTACTTTGCGAAAGGGTGAAAAACCCTGTTGACGCAGTTCTGCGGGACTCAGCATAACGATTCGTGTTTCCCCTCACTCATTCACCAGATGACACATTGTGCCATAGGGCGATTGTAACGGCGAAACCAACCTCATAGAACCCCACTCTATGGGGGTAATCGCTGCACAGGGATGCTTTGACTATAAGTCAATATAACCGAATCTTTGAATCAGGTAAATCACAAAGCTATAAAAATTACGTTGGATCAGATGCGTTTTGTGGGTTACGCAGCCCTTCTGCCAGCAGGTCTGCCACATAACGGGCACGCCGCTGTGACTGCTGACGGCTCAACCCACCGTTGATCTGGGTCATGCAACTGCAATCCCCGGTCAGGATCACGTCGGCATCGCTGGCCTCGATGTGTCCTACCTTCTCGTCCAGCATCGCCGCGCTGATGTCGGCCATCTTGACCGCAAATAATCCGCCAAAGCCGCAGCATTGATCTGCCCCAGCCATCTCGCTGATCGTCACGCCTTCAATGTTTTCCACCAGTGTCCGTGCCTGCTGCTTCAGGCCCAGCCCGCGCAGCCCATGGCACGCATCGTGGAAGGCGACGCGGGTGGCTGGCAGCTTCGCGCCCAGATCACTGATCCCCAGGCCATCCACCAGATACTCGGTAAATTCCCAGGTAATGCTGGCCGCCCAGATCGCCTGATCGCGCCATTCGGGATCATCCTTGAACAGCTCCAGGTAATAATGACGCAGCATCGTCGCACAGCTTCCCGACGGTGTCACGATCACTTCCGCGTCGGCAAAGGCACGCAAAAATTGCTTCGCTACGGGTTTCGCATCTTCCCAGAAGCCGGAATTAAAGGCCATCTGCCCGCAGCAGGTCTGCCCCATCGGGAAGCGCACTTCTATTCCCAGGTGATCCAGGATTTCCACAA
>JBGSXK010000302.1:0-13120 GCA_041751455.1 Anaerolineae bacterium | reverse complement strand
CGGGTGAGATGTTCCAGCCCTACGACACGACAGTGCCCGATCAGATTGCGGCCTGGGCAGAGTCTCAGGGTTACAGTGTACCGGGCGAACCCCGCGACGTATTCGGTGCAGGCTGGTGGAAGTTCGCACCGGATGTAGCTGAGCGCCTGCTGCTGAAAAACGGCTTCAGCCGGGACGGCAACGGCAACTGGCTTACTCCGGATGGTCAGCCCTGGACGATTGACCTCCAATCGCCCCCCGACGAGAATGATGCTTTCCGTATCGCCACGGGCGCAGCCGATCAGTGGGCCGACTTCGGCATCAACGTGAACCTGCTGGGGTTGGAGCGTAGTGTGTGGGATCAGAACAACTTCGTCGGTCAGTTCGACATGAGCACCCCCTGGTACAGTTTCGCGCTGGCCTCTGGTGATGCATGGCCGGAAGTGCGCGGCTGGCACCCGAAATACTACGTACCCAATGGCGAAGATCACCGTGGGTTGGGCGGAAACAGCATCATGCGCCTGCAAGACCCCAGAATCGGCGAGTTTATCGACGCGATGGAAGCAGCAGACCCCACAAGTGAGGAGAATTTCCAACTGGTACAGGATTTCCTGAAATACTGGACGGAAAATATGTACTTCATCACTACCATCAGCTTCAAGAAATTTGTCACCTGGGATGAGCGTTTCTGGACTGGCTTCCCAACTGCGGAAGACCCGAACTATATGCCTCTGTACTGGTTCCAGGGGGGCAAGTTCGCCTTCCAGAGCCTTGTACCCGTGCAATAAAGTTCATACCTTTATAGAGAATGAGGGGCAGGCCGGTTTTTGCCCCTCATTCTCGCCTGACAAAGTATATGTTGTGTGGTTTTATGAGTAAACAAGGCCTTAAATCGTGATTCTACTTAAAGAGTTTGTTTTGCCCAGGCTGGTACAGTGGCTGCTGGTGATCTTCGTGGGGGTCACAATTACCTTTACCATACCCCGGCTTTCGCCCATCAACCCGGTGGATCAGGCTCTGGGCCGCCTCACTGCTTTCCAGAACCTTAACCCGGAGGCCACAATAGCCCTGCGCGAGTCGCTGCTCGACCTCTACGGGCTGGAAGGCAGCATTTTCGAGCAGTATATTGCTTTCTGGGGGCGCGTGATCCGGGGTGATCTGGGGCCATCCTTTAGTTCCTTCCCTATGCCCGTCACTCAGATGATTAGCAACAGCATTGGCTGGACGGTGGGACTGTTGGGCATTTCGGTCATCATAGCCTGGGTGCTGGGGGTTATCCTCGGCTCGCTGGCGGGTTATTTTCCTAGCCGCCGCTGGTCACAGGTGCTGGATAAAGTCATGATTATAGCCTATCCCGTGCCTTATTATATTCTGGCTTTTGTCCTGTTGATGGCCTTCACCTATTACTGGCCGATTTTCCCTCTGGTGGGGGGTGCGCGTGGGACACCGGGCTTTACGCTGGAATATATCAGCAGCCTGCTCTATTACGGCTTTCTGCCGGCGCTGTCGATCATCATCGGCGCGAGTGCCTTCCGCTTCATTATGTCCAAAGCCCTCACCTCTACCGAAATCTCCAGCGATTATGTCCAGTATGCAGAGATGGCCGCTGTGCCTAAGCGCAAGGTGCTGTTTTTCTATGTCACCCGCAATACCATGCTGCCGCAGGTAACGGATTTAGGCTTGTCGTTGGGGGCGGTCTTTGAGGGAGCGCTCATCACTGAAGTGGTGTTTGGCTATCCGGGGGTGGGTTCTACCCTTTACAGTGCCATCATCTCCGCAGATTACAACCTGATTATGGGCATTACGCTGCTGTCGATTGTCGGCATTGCGACAGCTTCGCTGCTGGTTGACCTGAGCTACCCCCTGTTAGACCCGCGTGTGCGCTATCGCTGACGGGTATTGAGAAAGAGAAGCTGATGGTTGCTGCAAGAGACCTTTTTCGTTTCAGTCCATCGTTCCGCTTCGGGGCGATCATCCTTCTGTTTGTGCTGCTGTTGTTGATCCTGTCCTTTTTCTCACCTTACAGGCCGGATGAGCGCCGCGCTGTCCCACGTAACGAGCCACCCTCGCAGGAATTCATCCTGGGTACGACTTCCAATGGGCAGGATGTCTTCTGGATGCTGACTTTTGCCATACGGAATACGCTGCTGGTAGCCGGGCTGGCGGTACTCATTGGGCGCAGCATCGCGGTAATTTTGGGAATGGTGTCGGGTTATGTGGGCGGCACATTAGATCGGGTGCTATCGTCCTTCGTGGACAGCTTTATCGTGATTCCCCGCCTGCCCCTTCTCATCCTCATTGCCTCGTTGCTGCGTGGAGAGATGACCGTGCTGTCACTGGCGCTGCTGCTCGGTTTCCTGGATTGGGCCTACCCTTCCAAGCGTTACCGGGCGCAGATTTTATCCCTGCGCGAGCGTGAATTTACCCAGACGGCTGTCTTCGCAGGGATGGGGACGCTGAAAATTGTCCTGCGTGAGCATCTGCCATTTCTTATTCCCTTGCTGTTGGCCGATGTGGTCAGTGGCTTTTTATGGGCGATTGGCATGGAAGTCACCCTGTCAGTGCTGGGATTGAGCGACTTAAATGCACCCAGCATTGGCACGATGATCTACTGGGGCAATTATTATCAGGCCCTGCTCACCAACCGCATCTGGGTACTGGCCGCGCCTATCGGGGCTTCGGTCATTGTGGTAGTGGGGTTTTATCTGGTTTCATCCGGGTTGAGCGGCTATCTGGATCCAAGATCACGCCTCAAACGTCTGCAGGTTCAAGGGTAAACGATGACGATTATAACGGAAGCAAAGAATTTAAAGGCCTATTATATCACCCAGGCTTACGGGGTTGAGCGTACTGTTAAAGCGGTGGATAACATCTCGATTCAGATCAAAGAGGGTGAGGTCTATGGAATTGCCGGGGAGTCCGGCTGTGGTAAATCGACTCTGCTTAAGGTGCTGCTGGGCGTACACCAGCCCCCGCTGACGATCGTCGAAGGCACCGTGCGCTACACGCTGGAGGATGGCAAAGAAGTAGACCTGGTTACTTTGCCTGAGAAGGAACTGCGTGATATTCGCTGGAAACAGGTTTCATACATCCCACAGGGGTCGATGCATGTTCTGAATCCGGTGCGGCGTATCCGCGCCACCTTTCACGATTTTATCTCGGCACATCGGCCTGTCAGCAAGACCGAATCGCTCTCGATGACAGGTGCCTATCTGCGCGACCTGGGGCTGCCCGAAAAGGTGCTGAATGCCTACCCACACCAGCTTTCCGGTGGGATGCGGCAGCGTGTCACGATTGCGCTGGCGACGATTCTGTGGCCGAGGCTGATCTTTGCCGACGAGCCGACTACCGCGCTGGACGTGGTGGTGCAGCGTGGCGTTATCCAATTGCTGAAGGAAATCCAGCAGAAAAAAGGCAGCACTCTGGTGCTGATTACCCATGATATGGGCGTTCACGCCAACCTGGCAGATCGGATTGCGGTACTCTATGCGGGCAAGGTAGTAGAGGAAGCGGATACCCATACTATTTTCAAGAATCCGCGCCACCCCTATACCCAGTATCTCATTAAGTCGCTGCCTCGACTGGATGTGCGCGAAGAACGCCTGAGCATCCCTGGCCGTCCACCGTCTCTGGATAACCCACCAGGCGGCTGCCGTTTTCACCCGCGCTGCCCGCTGGCTATAGATAAATGTCGGACGGTAGACCCGGAAATTTTTAATGTTGGCCCTGGTCATCGTGTCGCCTGCCATGTGGTTCAGGCCGAGCTGGAGGTCAGCCATGCTACCGCCTGATAGCAGCCTGCTGCATGTGGAAGACCTCAGCAAAGTCTTTAATGTCCGTCAGGGGTTTTCCTCGCACAAATTCCACGCGGTAGACGAAGTGGATTTTTCGCTGATCCCCGACCAGCCAGAGATTTTTACCATTGCCGGGGAAAGCGGGAGCGGTAAGACCACCCTCACGCGCATGATCCTGGGGTTGGAAAGGCCTACCAGCGGCATCCTGCGCTATAAAGGCCGCGATGTCGCTCGTTTGACCCGGCGGGAGAAACGTGCCTGGTTTTACCGTGAGGTGCAGCCGGTATTTCAGGACCCTTTCGCCACCTTCAGCCCCTTGAAGCGTATCGATCAGTACCTCTATGAAACGGTCTACAATTATCAGATTACGGATAAGGCCGGGGCTGATGCCTACATCAACGAGGTACTGAGCGAAGTCGGCCTGTCGCTCAAAGAGGTAAAGGGACGCTACCCCAATGAACTTTCAGGCGGACAGGCGCAGCGTGTCTCCATCGCGCGAGCGCTCATTACCCGACCCTCACTCATCGTGGCCGATGAACCTGTGTCGATGCTGGATGCCTCGCTGCGCATGTCGATTGTCAATATGTTCCGCAGCCTGAAGGATAATCAGCGCGTCAGCATCCTTTATATCACGCATGATCTGGCTACGGCATATTATGCGGCAGATCGCATCGCGGTGATGCTGCGCGGTTGGATTGTGGAGATGGGACCAGTGGAGCAGGTATTAGGTAATCCGCTGCATCCCTATACACAGAACCTGAAGCAGTCTATCCCACAGGCAGACCCGGATAATATGTGGGGAGAGCGGATGAACCTGGCTGATCTTGAAGCCGATGAGTACAGGCGTGGCGGCTGCAAATTTGCCGGACGCTGCCCGGCAGTGATGGCGGTGTGCCATGAAAAAGTGCCGCCGAACATCCTGCATGAGGGCAGAATGGTCAAGTGCTTTCTCTACGAATAAACCGCACGGCGCATGACACTTTCCACAGGGGCAGGCTGCACGTCTGTCCCTGCGATATTCCCAAAGTCGGCAAACCCTGTTAGACTCGCTGCCACTACAGGCAGATGCTTAAGAGGATGGGCGGGTGCGGCGAGAAAGTACCGAAGGGCTGCGGGTATGCTGGGTGGATACCATGCGCTATACCACTCCGCTGAGTGCGACGCAGGCTAAAAAATGGCAGGCGCTTACCGAAACGCTCGGTGTGGAGATTTACGTCACCAGCTTTGCCCCAGGGCTGCGCCCACATCGTTTTACCCAACACGCTCATTTTATCCTCTACCCTCAACTTCCGGTGGCTGTCCTGCGTTATCTCACGCTCTACACTCTCGCGCCGCTCCTCACCCTGTGGCTGGTTTTTACGCGCAATATCGACGTACTGATCGCGCATGATCCGAATGTGGGCTTCGCCGCAGGGCTGACCAGACGCATCGCCGGGCTTTTCGGGCGCAGCGTGGCGCTGGTAGTGGAGACACGCGGCGATTTTGAGCAGAACGTCTTTCATCAGCGCCGCGTGACCTTCAAAGCGATTTATCGCCGCCTGATGCGCTGGACAGCACAGGATGCCCTGCGTCAGGCCGATGCACTGCGCGCGGTCTCGGCAGAAACACGCGACCAACTGCTGCGCTGGCAGCCGGACAAACCGATCATGCAGTTTATGAGCTGGACGGATGCCGAGGCGTTTATCCGAGCAGAACGCCCCTGCCTGCCTTCTAAGAGCAGCGAAATCGTCTTTGCCGGGACACTGGTACCCGGTAAAGGGGTGCATCTGCTGGTCGAGGCTTTCGGGCGGTTGGCGGCGAATTTTCCACAGGCGCGGCTGACTCTGATTGGCCAGCCCAAACGCCCGGATTATCTCGAAGAACTTCACGTACAGATCAAGCGCCTGGGCATTGACGAACGGATGACATTTGTCGGGCAGGTTTCCCAACCGGAACTCGCGGCACACATGGCACGCGGGCGCGTTTTTGTGCTGCCGACTTATACCGAAGGGCTGCCCAAGGTGGTCATCGAGGCACAGTTCACGGGCACACCTGTCATTGCCACCACAGTCGGCGGTATCCCCGAACTTATCGAGGATGGCATCACAGGCTGGCTTATTCCGCCGGATGATGTGGAAGCGCTGGCAGCGCGTCTGCACGATGTTTTCACAGCCGCCGATATGGATGCCGTGGGCGCGCGTGGCCGTGAGTTCGCCCTGCAATTTTTCTCACCAGCGGTCTATGTCAAAAATTATGGTGATCTGTTCCTGCTGGCTTACAATGCGAGGCACGCATGAGGCTGCTGCTGCTCAATCTGGTCACAGACGCTGATTCGTCCGTACAGGGTTTTACAACGGTATGGATTAACGCACTGGCGCGGCGTTGTGACTATATAGACGTGCTGACCATGCGCGCCGGGCGGATCGCCGTTGCGGACAATGTGCGCGTGTTCTCGGTGGGTAAAGAACACGGTTACAGTGAACCACACCGCCTGCTGGAGTTTTATCGTCATCTGCACCGCCTGCTGCAAGAGCGCACCTACGATGCGTGCTTTACACATATGAACACCCTGTTTGCCATTCTCGCCGCGCCGCTGCTGAGGCCGCGCAGTATTCCCATCACGCTGTGGTATGCTCATGGCACGGTAACGCCAAAACTGCGACTGGCGGAAAACCTGGTTCAACAGGTGGTCACATCATCACCGCAGGGCTTCCGCCTGCCCAGCAAAAAACTCACTATTGTCGGGCAGGGCATTGATACCGGCACCTTCACCCCGGCAGCACAGCCGGCAGAACGCCCGTTTACGCTGGTTAGCGTCAGCCGCCTCGCCCCGGTTAAGCGGGTCGAAGTGATTATCGAGGCAGCGCACCTGCTCAGGCAGCGGGAGCATGTGCCGCCATTTTGTCTGCGCATCCTGGGCGAGGCTGAGCCAAAATACGCCGATTACAGGCAGAAATTACGCGATCTGGTCACACACTATGAACTGGAAGCGGTGGTGGAATTCACAGGCGGTGTGACTTACACACACATTCCCGACATCTACCGCGCGGCAGACGTAATGGTCAATACCAGCCAGACGGGGAGTGTGGATAAAGCCGTGCTGGAAGCGATGGCCTGCGGTCTGCCTGTATTAACGGCTAACGAAGCCTTCCAGCCCATCCTGCGCGATTGGGACGATCTGCTGCTCATGCCGCCGGACTCGCCGCCAGCGCTGGCGGAGCGCTTGCAGCGTCTGATGACCATGCCACCGCAGGCACGGCAGGCATTGGGCTGTGGACTGCGTGAGATCGTTGTGCGCGATCATAGCCTGGAAGGGCTTGCAGGCCGTTTAATAGAAATTTTGAAAAGTGACCCACGAAAGCATAAAACTTAGATTTCTAAAGTAATGAATGAACGCCTTATATTCTGACTTTGTGCTTTTGCTTGTGGTCAAAGGATAATATTTTGATGAAAGGTCAGGCAGGCAGCCCTGCACCAAAGCTGTTGCCAAAATTTCAACAGGTGGCACAGTTGGCGCGCACCCGTGAGACACGTTCACTGCTGGACGTGGGCTGTCGTGATGGTATCCTGCGCACCGCGCTGGAAGCGGAAGGACTGCACGCTGTTCAGTATGCCGGAGCAGACCTGTTTCAGAATGAGGCTGGCACAGTGGATTATGTTGGAGACTTCACGGCAGGGCTGCCGGTCGTGGCGGGCGCTTATGACATGGTGACTGCGCTGGATGTCTTGGAACACCTGGATGATCTGCAGGCCGGGCTGGATGAGCTGGATCGGATTGCCGCCCGTACCCTCGTGGTGGCGCTGCCCAATATGGCCCATTTTCAGTTTCGCTTCCGGCTGCTGCTGCGCGGGAGGCTGAACAGCAAGTATGATCTTAAGTATGGTTATGGTGCAGATCGTCATCGCTGGGTGACCGTGCTGCCCCAGACAGATCGCTACTTTGCGGCTTACTGTGTCGAAAAAGGTTATCGGTTGCAAATAGTTTACACCTCGCTTGGCAGCCCACGCCTGTCCCGGCTGGAGAATATCTTTAAAGCGCTGGGTTTTCCTCCGGCATGGTATGCCTGGGCAGCACTCTATATCGTCGATAAAGGCGAGCGGGCATGAATCGCCTGCTGTATATCGCTAATGCGCGTATCCCCACCGAAAAGGCGCACGGCCTGCAAATCATGCAGAATTGCGAGGCCTTTGCCGATGCAGGCGCAGACGTAACCCTGTGGGCGGCCAACCGTATCAACACACCGGAACTGAGTACGGCAGGCGACCCCTTTGTCTATTATGGTGTGGAACAGGTATTTGGGTTGCGCCGTCTGCCATGTCTTGATCTGCTGCTGTGGGTGGGCGAGCATGTGCGCCTGTTGACCCGTATCGCGTTTTTTCTGCAAGTGGCTACCTTTACACTGTCTGCCCTGCTGATGGCGCTGGTCACGCGTGCCGAGGTGTATTACAGCCGAGACCTACCGGTGATACTAGCGCTGAGTCTGGTCAAGCCACGCCGTATGATAGCCTATGAACCGCACCGTCGCTCACAGTCACGTATAGGCAGGTGGCTGCAAAATCTGGCGGTGCGTCGTGCCGGGACGGTGATCCCCATCACACCAAAACTGGCTGAAGACCTGATCACTGACGGGGCAAACATGGCACGGGTACTGCCCGCACATGATGGCATCCGGCGGGCACGCTTCGCAAACATGCCCGATCAGGCCACGGCACGGCAGATTCTGGGTTGGCCGCAAGATGCGTTCATCGTGGGATATGTGGGGCGGCTGCATACGATGTCGATGGATAAAGGTATCAGCATTCTGATCGAGGCGCTGAGCAAGATCGAGGGTGTAACATTGGCGCTGGTGGGTGGGCCGGATGAGATGGCGGCGGCGCTGCGACAGCAGTGGTTGGATGCTGGCCTGCTAGAAGTGTGCTTTCTCTATGCCGGGCAGGTGGGCGCGCCGCGCGTGCCGCTTTATCTGAGCGCCTTCGATGTGTGCGCCATGCCACACCCACACACGCAGCAGTTCGCTCACTACACCTCGCCGCTGAAGCTGTTCGAGTACATGGCCGCGCGCCGAGCCATCGTCGCCTCGGATATGCCGGGTTGGGCAGATGTAGTGCAGCAGGACGACTCTGCGCTGCTGGTCGCGCCGGGAGATACCCAGGCTTTAGCCGCGGCCATTCAACGGCTTAAGGAGGACCCGGCGCTGCGCGTGCGTCTCGCGGAGTGTGCTTACCAGCGCGTGATGACGTATTACACCTGGGACGTGCGGGCGCAGGTGATTTTGAATAAGATTAACGCGGGGACACGTGGCTGATGGATGCTGGCTCTGTATTTGTGTACCGCGATCACTGCGTGGTCGGTGACAGCACGGAAAAAGACGAGCTTCTTTCCCGGCCTTTTACTGACCCGGCGGTCTGGCGCTTTCTCGAAATTTATTATGAAAGACGCATCCAACCTGAAATTTTGAGTGCAGCCCACTATCAGATTGTCAAATGCTCCCGCTGTGCCTTTATCTGGCAGGCTTCTATTTTGAACGACCATTGGATGGCCGAACTTTACGATATGTGGATCGGCGCGGCAGATAGTCTGCAAAAACGTCAGATCGCAGGAATTGAGCGCTATACCGTGCAAATGTCAGCGATTACTGCCCTTTTTCCCTCGAAAGCTACGCACGAAATTCGTGTGCTGGATTTCGGCATGGGCTGGGGGTTCTGGTGCATGGCAGCGCAGGCACATGGCTTCCAGGTGGTGGGCCTGGAAGTTTCCGAAAAACGTCTGCGCTTTGCCCGTGAACAGGGCATCGAAAGCTGGAATGCGCTTCCAGATCATTCCCCGCTGAAGTTCAACTTTATCAACGCCGAACAGGTCTTTGAACATATCCCTCACCCGCGAAATGCTCTGATGAACCTCGCAGCACACCTCACTCCGAGCGGGGTCATCCGCATCGCCGTGCCAGATGGCTCAGGTATTGAACGAAAACTGGCCCAACCTGATTGGCAGGCGAGCAAAGATGCGCTGCATCCCCTCGAACACATTAATTGCTTCACAAGGAAAACCCTGACTGCACTTGGCCTTGCCGCCGGGTTGCAGGTCATCCACCCCCCGCTTCAGGTCAGCCTCTGCCTCTCTTTTCGAAGCGTCGCCGGAAACCTTTATCGCCGCTTCTGGGGCACGGCGGTCTATTTTAGAAAGCCGCATGTATGACAGGGCACAATGCACTGGCATCCGGTTTACGGGTTGGCTTAGTGACCAGCGACCTCACCCACGCACATGGGTGGGCACACTATAGCCTTAGCCTGCTCCTGGCGTTGCAGCGCGCGGGGGTGGAGGTCACAGTGATCGCCTCCCGCAACAGCCCGAATGTGCCGGGCGTGAAGGTGCATAAGCTGCTGCCTGCGCTTGTTCCGGCAGAACGTGGCCTGCTGGCGCAGCAGTTTCGCGCGCTGCCCCAGGCACATGCCCTGCTGCAAGACTGTACTGTCCTCCATGTCACTGTTGAGCCTTTCGCGCCACTGGGCATGATGCTGGCCGGGCGCAGACCGCTGCACCTGACCGCACATGGCAGCTATGTGCAAATGCTGCCACGTCGCCGCTGGCCTGTTGGATGGCTGTATCAACGTGCATTTCGGCGCGTCCGGCTGGTGTGTGTGAGCCATTACACTGCGAGGGTGGCACAGGCTGTATTACCCGGTCTTGCCCCCGTAGTCATCAATAATGGCGTGGATATAGAGCGTTTCGCGCATCTACCGCCGCTGGATATGCCCAACTGCGGGCCAACTGTGCTGGCGGTGGGTGCGGTCAAACCGCGTAAAGGGACGCTGGAACTTGTCCGCGCGATGGCGGTCGTGCGCCAGCAGGTGCCAGATGCACAGTGCATTATCATTGGCAGCCTGTATACCATGCCGGATTACGCCGCACAGGTGCAAGCCGCTGTAGTCGAACTTGGCTTGCAGCAAAATGTGCATTTGCTCGGTCATGTGCCAGAAAGCACCATGCTCGGCTGGTATGGCGCGGCGGATGTGTTCGCGCTGCCTTCCATGAACAGCGGCGACAGATTTGAGGGGTATGGGCTGGTGCATATGGAGGCCAGTGCTGCCGGGCTGCCTGTCATCGGGACGCGGGACTGCGGCGCGGAGGATGCTGTCATCCATAACGAAACTGGTTTGCTCATATCGCAGACGCGCATTACGGAGGAACTGCCGCAGGCGATCATGGCGCTGCTGGCTGACCCAGCACGGGCGGCGCAGATGGGCACAGCAGGCAAAGCCCATGCGCAGCAGCACACCTGGGATCACGTCGCCGAGCGAATGATTGCATTGTATAATGCTGTTTGAGCAAAGATGTGGAAGTAACATCATGGTACATCGGCGTAACCTTGAGGAAATCTCTGAGGGGTTATCCGAAACAATATATGGATGTCCGACGATTTTAATTGCTACCCTGTTACTTACCTCTGGTAAATTCCCGGTATGATCGTTCGCCTTCAACAACTGCTGCGGCGCAAGTTCGTGCAGGATACATTGGTGCTGCAAATCGGCAGTGCGATTCGTGTCGGGGTGAATTTTGTGTCCTCAGTGCTTATCGCCCGGCTGATGGGGCCATCTTCGTATGGCGAATGGGCGCTGACAGCCTCCTTTTTTGCCATCTGGCAGTCATTGAACCTGACCGGAGTCGGCCCCAGTACCCTGACACGGCTTTCTGCTGCGGTGGGCGGGCGTGACGAGCAGGAAGCGCTCAACCTGCTGGCGTTCTATATACGAGTGATGCTGTTGTGGGCGCTGCCCTGCATCCTGCTCATGACTGTGGTGGGAATCCCGCTGGCCTCATGGCTCTATACGCGTGAGGTGACGCTTTTCGGTGGCGCAGTCATTAGCCAGCCCGATGCGCAGGTGGGGGTGATGGCCGCACTTTACGCCTGGGTGCTTATTCCTGATGGCTTCTATAATATGGTGGTGGTGGCACTGCAAAGCCGCCGCGCCATGAGTATGGTGGCACTGCTGCTGGATGTAAACGCGGTCATCCTGGGGGTCTGTGTGGTGGGCGCACTGCTCATCAGCCCTACATTACCCGGCATGGTGGTTGGCAGGCTGATCTACTCGCTTTTGTCGATGTTGGTCGGGCTGTGGCTTTATGGACGGGAGCGGGAACAAGGCACCTTCAGCTATCCGTCTCTGCGTGCCATTCTGGCACATAGCCGCCGGGTGGCGCTGCGTCCCTACTGGCGCTTCGGGGTAGTCATCGCGCTTGATCGCAACGCCGCTAATCTGTTTATTCAGGTGCCGGTACAGTTGGTGGGCATCTTCACGGGGGTGGAATCTGCCGGTTATCTGCAACTTGCGCTGCGCGCTGTTCAGCTTCCCAACAACCTGACCTCGGCTATTTTCGATAATATGCAGGCTGTGGTGCCACAGGCTGTCGGGCGCGGGGATTATGCCCGTTTGTGGCGCAACTTTAACCGGGTGCTGCTGGCACTGACAGGCGGCGCATCGGCCTTTTACCTGCTGGCAGCGGCCCTTGTTCTGCTGTTCGGTCACATCATCGTCCCTCTGCTCTACGGGGATGACTGGCTGCCTGCGCTGCCGCTGCTGGCCGTGATTATGGTCTTCGGCGCGGTGACGACAGTAGGCGGGGTATTTGGGCCGCTATATCGCGCGCTGGAGCTGGTGCGTGGTGCCATGCTGCTTAAGCTGCTGGTGCTGGCTGTCGGCCTGCTGCCCGGTATCTGGCTGGTGATGGAGGCAGGGGCGTTGGGCGGCGCATGGCTTATCAATGCGCTGTTCGCGGCTTCGGTACTGCTTACCGCAGTGCTCACACTGCCTGTGCTGCGCCAGCGAAAAGACATTAAACCACAAACACACGAAGTGCCCGAAGGAGGATGAGTGTGCAAAACCGCCTGGTGATTTCGAGCAATTTATGATTTTTCTGGTTCGCGGTTCATAATTAGCTAATGAAAAATAAAACTGATTCCCTCAAATCCCTGCTCCGAAACAGCCCTTTGCGTGGGCTTTATGTGTGGCTGGCGCGGCGTTACCGCGCCCTGCGCCGCCTCTATGCCTACCCGGATACTGCGCGGGTGGGCGTGGTGGATTACGACACCTATTGGGATAGTAAAGCGCAGACCGGGCTGGGCAAGCTCTCCACCTGGCGTTTGAAGCGGGCACAGGTCTTTGCGGGATTGATTGCGCCCGGCGACACGGTACTGGATTTAGGTGTAGGTGATGGCGCGCTGCTCAAATACCTGATCGAAACACGGGGTATAGTGGCCTTCGGGCTGGATGTCTCACCCAAAGCAGTTGAGTTCTGCCGTGCGCAGGGTTTAGACGTGCGGCTGGCAGATGTGAACCGCCCGATCAGTGAATACCTGGACACAGCTTAT
>JBGSXK010000301.1:0-5503 GCA_041751455.1 Anaerolineae bacterium | reverse complement strand
TCGGCCACGCCAGAACGAAAATAGAACGCCTGCATCGAATTGTAAAGCAGTTCTCCCGGCGAGGCTTCATTACCAGCCGCTGTCACCAGATCTTCCAGTGCGTCACCCGTCTCCACCAATGCCGCAGAAATCCAGGCATTGTTAACCTCATCAAGACGTATACGCAGCCATGCATCGTCCGCGGTGCGCCCATCGGCCAGCAAAGTCTGACCCGCTACGACAACCCCCATAATCACGGAGTCTGTGGAGGGCTGCTGGCGCAGGTTGCCATCCCGTAGTGTAATGATTTCCACGATACTGACTGCGTTATCCACAACCACATCCCCAAACAGCAGAATGGTCACGTCTTCCGGGTTAAATCCTCCGGTGAGTGCCGCGCGTACCCGCATGAAAGCTACTCCCCAGATATTCTCCTCAGTATCCAGAGGGCTTAAACGGACAGACCGCACACGGCCTACCGGCTCAGTATCTCCCGGCTCAGCCAGCTTAAAATCCTCAGCGCCCCTTTGTGGTTCAGCTTCCAGCACCAGATGCCCATAACACAACTCACTGCTGCCTGCTGCCTCACACACCCGCTCCGCCAGATCAAGCGCATCCGCCACAATTGCCGGACAGTCATCCTCAGCATCCTGAGCAGCCGCCAGCCCACCCAGCGCTAGCAGCACAAGGAGCGTAAGAAGTACCGTAAAAAACAATTTTAAGCGCATCACTTTATAAGTTACCTCAACAGACATCAGGATATAACTCTAGCTGGCGAGT
Source organism: Anaerolineae bacterium (assembly GCA_041751455.1). Taxonomy (GTDB): domain Bacteria; phylum Chloroflexota; class Anaerolineae; order Aggregatilineales; family Phototrophicaceae; genus JAIOHN01. The sequence goes on along the minus strand of JBGSXK010000301.1, from coordinate 4,744 downwards.
GGATGGATTACTTATAGAACAGGCCAGCTTAATCCAGTTTTGCAGGCTGACATCCCATAGAATCACGCTGCTATCCCAACTACCACTTGCCAGTCGTGTGCCATCAGGACTAAACGCGACATCACTGACCCAACTGGTATGACCGCTCAAAGGTACAGTAAACGATTCACCGCTCTGGACATCCCACAACATCACCGTATTATCTCGGCTGCTGGATGCCAGAAAACGCCCCTCCGGGCTAAAGGCCACACCCGTGACCCAATTAGTATGATAGGATAACAAGCGGCGCTGCGGCGGATTTTGCGTCAAATCCCATAGAAAGATCGCATTATCACGCCCAGCAGAGGCCAGGAGTGTCCCATCTGCATTAAAAGCCAGCGCCTCGACCACATCGGTATGGCCAGCAAGCGGTTCCCCTATTTGCGCCCATGTGCGCGTGTTCCACAAACGCACATGCTGATCACGGTAACCTCCAGCCAGCACAGAACCATCAGGGCTAAACGCCAGATCAGTCAAGCCACTAGCCTGCATAGAAGGCTGCTGCCCGGCTAGCTCCCATCGTGTATCATTTTTGATTAGCAGCGTGATCCGCCCGCCTTCGTCACCTGCTGCCAGATATGTCCCATCCGGGTTAAAGGCCACAGTCAACACACTGGCTTCCTGTCGAAAAATCCCTAATGAGGCAGGCGGATCAATATCGATATCCCACAGCCTCACTGTTGTATCTTCGCTGCCTGCCGCCACAATCCTGCTGTCCGGGCTGAAGGCAACCGAACTCACCAACCCCAGAAATCCTTTCAACGTAGCACTTTCTGTCACAAGTCCATTTTCGATTCGCCATAGGCGCAGCCCCGCGTCTTCCTCCGCTCCCGGCGCACCACTGCCCGCCGCCAACCAGTGCCCATCCGGGCTGAACGCGACATCCCATATTGTCTTCCATGTCCCTTGCAGACGCTGTGCCAGCGATTGACGAGCATTCACACTCCAGACAATCGCGCTGCCATCCGAGCTAGCCGTGTAAAAAGTACTGCCGTCGTTATTGAATGCGATATCCCATACAGCATCAGTATGTGCAATATAAGGCGTACTGAACAGTTGAATCGTGGTCAAATCCCACAGCCGAACTGTATTATCCTGGCTGGCAGTTGCCAGCAGGTTGCCAGCAGGTGAAAAGACAATCCGGCGCACCCAATCGGTATGATTCGTCCTGAATTTACCCAGTTCTGCTCTGCTGGCGACATCCCATAGCACCACATCATTTTCCGGCCCGCTGGAGGCCAGCAGCGTCCCATCCGGGCTGAAGGCCAGCGCCAGCACCCAGTTTTCATGTCCATGCAGGATAGTCAGCGTTTCGAGATTATCCATCTCATGCAGGACAATCTGCTCCCCGGCATCACCAGAAGCCAGCAGCGTCCCATCCGGGCTGAAGGCCACACTGTAGACAATACCCTTATGCCCTCCCAATGGCATACCCTGGGGCAATTCGGCCTGTATATCCCACAGCATCACACGTTCGTCTGCCCCACCGGAAGCCAGATAACGCCCATCTGGGCTGAAGGCCACGCTCCATACCTCCCCGCTATGGCCTCTCAGAGCACGGGATTCTCGTGTGTCCATATCCCAAAGGCGTACAGTGCCATCATGTCCGGCAGAGGCCAATAGTAATCCATCTGGGCTGAAAGCCAGACTCCATACTGCTCCTTCATGCCCTGCCAACGGTTGTCCAACAGGTTCGCGGGTCTGCGCATCATACAGGACTACCTGCCGATCATCACCACCTGTCGCCAGAAGAGAACCATCAGGACTAACAGCCACGCTGCGAACCCTGTCCATCTGCCCATGTAGAAAACCGATCAGGCGCGGGTTGGCCTGCAAACCAGCAAGCAGGCTGCGACGTGCCTGTGCAGTATCATAGCTGCTCACTGCTTGCAGGCTCAAAATTAGCCGCTCGGCCAGCGGAGTACGCTCGACTACTGCTGCCATCGCCAGCTCACGGGAACGGGCAATATCTGCCTGGGTTTCTGCTTCATCACGCGCAAGAGTTTCGCGATACTGACGATCAATGGCGAATAGCGCCAGCCCCACTGCAACCAACGTAATCACCACCAACACGGCCATGAACAGACGTAAACGCCGCACATTACGCTGACGCAGTTGAATGCTGCTTTCCAAATAGGCACGTTCATCGTTTGTCAGTGCCAGCGTTCCCTCATTCAGTAGCGACTCAAGTTGTGCAAGCCGTGAGCCGCTCGCCAGAAAACTGGGATCCCTCTCGGCATTTTGCCATTCTGCCGCGGCCGCTTCCAGGCGTTTTTGCAAACGCAGCGAGTCCCGATTGCTTTCTAGCCATGTACGCAGTTTGCTCCACCGGCGTATTAATGCCTCATGGGCAATTTCGACAGTTGGCGCACGGGTTGCAGGGTCATGATCAAATGTAAGCAGGCGATAACGCCCGAATAGTTGAAGCACCGCTTCCACCACAGCCTTATCACCAATGGACAGCAGGTCCTGACGCAGCACCCGTCGCCGCGTATCCTCCACGCCTTCGCCCAATGTCACCAATCGCAGAAAAATCTGCTGCACAAATACCTGTTTACTATGTATAAGTGATTTATGCAGATCATCCGCGCGCTGGATCATCGCACCAGAAACCCCGCCAATCGATTGATAGGCACTCATGGTCAACTGGGTCATGTCACGACGCTCATAAAGCTCCGCTAAGGCAAATTGCAGCAGTGGTAGACCACCGGGCTGCTCACGCACTTCCGCGATAATTTTTTCCGCCAACCCCTCTTCCAACAGCAGCCCCGCGTTCTGTGCAGGGTTCACAATCGCCTCATGCAGTTCGTCATCGTTCAGCGGCAGTACCACCGCTGTGCGCTCACGCATTAAATCACCCAGGCCGGGATGCAGCAGAGGGCGGTCATAGAAATCTGCCCGCAGGGTAATCACCACCTGGATACGGCTGTCGGTTTCGCGCAGGGCGATCAACAGATTTTCGAGGAATTGTTCACGTTCCGTTTCTCCAACTGCTGGTGAAAACACCTCCTCAAACTGGTCAATCACCAGCAGCACCTGCGAAACATCCGCCGGAAACAATTGTTTCAGCGCGTTCGTTAACGCATGACCATCGTTATTCATGGCCTCGCGCAGTGAGATTTTGAGCGGATCAAACGCAACTCGCAGTAGGGCCTCTTCTAGCTCTTGCAATGGATGTTCGCCTGGGACCATCGTCGTCACAAACCAGCGCTCAGAACCCGTCACATAGCCACGCCGTAAAGCAGGCAGCAGGCCAGCCCTTACTACACTCGATTTACCACTCCCACTTGGCCCTACTACTGCCAAAAAGCGTGCATAGGGACCGGCTTCACCCATGCGAGCAACAAGGGCCTTAACCAGCACATCACGCCCGAAGAAATCTGCTGAATCGGCCTCATCAAAAGCGCGCAGGCCCTTGTAGGGATTGCGTGAAAGATCAATCGGCTGTGTCACCAGTCCCAGCGGCATTTCCTGGGCCGCATCCGTATCCACATTATCCAGCGGGAGGGTTTCCAGTGAAACCCCTATTGAAGACACTGGAAGGGGTGCCGATTGCGTCACCCCCGCCGGTGAGAGTGCGCTGAAACGGCGGAAATCTGCGGCTATGCTTAAGGCATCGGGGTAACGGTATGAAGGGTCTTTCGCCGCCCCACGTCGCAACACACGGTCTAAGTCGTGGGGAAGGTCGGAGCGCTTTTGCGATAACCAGGGAAGCTGCTCGTGGATAGCCTTACGGATCAGACGAAGCGTGTTCACATCATCATATGGTGCTTCTCCGGTAAGCATCGCATAGATGACTAGACTGAGGCTGTAAATATCCGATTGCGGCGTAACAGGTTGTCCAATAATCTGCTCTGGCGAGGCATAGCCCGGTGAGCCATAACGGTCTGGTGGTTCGGTGGAAGGGGCAACAATATCTTTAGCAATGCCAAAGTCAGAAAGATAAGCGTTTTTTTCCTCGTCCAGAAGGATATTTTCTGGCTTTAAGTCCTGGTTAACAATGCCACCGCGATGAGAAATCTTTTGTGCAGAAGCGTTTTGGTCTATAAAACGTGCTGCGTCAGGCAGCGCCCAGGGGCCATCCTGCTGGATAGAGGTGAGCAGGTTGCCACCACGCAGATAACGCATAACCAGGTAAGCACCTTCTGGTTCGCGCCAGTAGTCATAAATCGGGATAATATGGAGATGTTCCAGGCGGGCGATATAACGTGCCTCGCGCTCGAAACGGCGCACAAACTCAGGATCGTTAGCATGTATCGGGAGAATGGACTTGATGGCAACTTCGCGCTCGACTGCGGGCTGGTAAGCGCGATAGACTACACCAAATCCCCCCGCGCCAATCATTTCCTTGAGTTCATAGCCTCGGATTTTTCGACCAACAAAATCACCCACTCGCCGCCTCGGCTCAGGTTTGGATCACAGGCTGTTCCATTGAAAGATCAAATGCACTGAAGGTGAACGCCTGGATAATCGGCAAAAACTGCTGCGCATAGCGCTTTTCCTCATCAGGCGTAAGATCAGCCTTGAGGTGTTTTACCAATTCTAGCACCAGTTCCTGTTGTTTGAGAGATAAGTCTTCGCTCTTGGCCTCAATTAAAGCCCGATGATCCTGCTTCCAGGGGGTGATATAAGTGCGAATGAGAGGCAGAATATCGTGTGCGCCATCCAACGTAGCTGTGACTGTTCCACTCTGCTTATCCGACAC
>JBGSXK010000300.1:0-6332 GCA_041751455.1 Anaerolineae bacterium | reverse complement strand
TTCCCGAAAGCCCGCCGCTCATCCAGGTGGAAGCCAGCCCGACCAATAACGTGGCTTCGCAGGGACCTCCCGACGAGGGTGACGGAGGTATTGGCGGTGGCCAGTCTATCGATACGGGCGCTGGACCATCCAGCAGTGCCTCGCTGCCCCAGTTACAGAGCATCGCCACTCGTTTGATCGCTGTCCCCGGTGGGACCTTTGATCTAGGCACCGACGCGGCGGAAGTACGCCGGGCGGTGGATGCCTGTGTGGCGGATAATGGCAACTGCCTGATTGAGTACGGTGAGGACGCTGCACCTGCCCACTCTGCCACACTTGACCCTTTCCAGATCGAGGAAACGGAAGTGACCTACGGCCAGTATCTCGCCTTTCTCAACGCGCTGGGGCCGCGCAGCCATGTCAACTGTGATGGCTTCCTGTGTCTGGCCACCCAAAACGAAACGGATGCCAGCAACGTCACTTTTGACAGTGCCAATTATCGCGTACCCCCCTTCCTGGAGCCGTATCCGGTGGCAGGCGTGACCTGGTACGGGGCGAAAGCCTACTGCGAGGCACTGGGCCGTCGCCTGCCGACCGAAGCTGAGTGGGAGCGCGCCGCACGCGGCAGTGATGGCCGTATCTATCCCTGGGGCAACGACCTCAATACCGCCAACGCCAAGACCAGCCGCCCAGTCGTGGATGAAAACCTGCGCGGCGCGGTGCCAGTAGGCAGTTATCCGGCAGGGGCCAGCCCTTATGGTGTACTCGATATGGCTGGGAATGTGGAAGAGTGGGTGAATGACTGGTACTCGCCCACGTACTACCGCCAACCGGAAGCGGGCGGGCTGAACCCACAGGGACCACCTGCCGGGACACAGAAGGTGCTGCGCGGCGGCTCGTGGGCATTCATGCCCTTCTTCGCCCGCACCGTACACCGCCGCAGCCTGGAGCCAGACGAACAGGCAATCACGATAGGCTTCCGCTGTGCCGATGATGCCGCAGAACTGGCAAATCCCGGCACCGGTGGCATAGACCTGAATCCGCAGGCGGTCACGCCAGATACCAGCACAGCAGTGGAAGAATCGCCAACAGGCAGCCAGCCAACCCTCCCGCCACCACCTTCTGCCAATAATCCGGCTGGTGAACAAACACCGCTGGCAACCTTGCAACCGGGCGGGTAACACAGTAGCTGTTCATATAGCGCGGCTCATGTAGTCCAGAGCCGCGCTCTGTTTTAATGTTAAGGTTTCTCTCTATTGAACACACCCCTACCTGTTTCGTTCACATCCGACCTGCTGGCGTGGTATGATCACGCTGCTGCTGATCTGCCCTGGCGCAGAACCCGTGAACCTTACCGCATCTGGCTTTCGGAAATCATGCTCCAGCAGACACAGGTCGATACCGTCATCCCCTATTACGAACGCTTTCTGGCGGCTTTCCCAACAGTGCAGACATTAGCCGCCGCCTCACTAGATGATGTGCTTAAAGGTTGGGAAGGTCTGGGTTATTACACACGCGCACGTAACCTGCACCGGGCGGCGCAGATCGTGGCACAGGATATGAGTGGACACTTCCCACAAACAGCAGAGGGCTTACAACAGCTACCCGGCATCGGGCGTTATACCGCCGGGGCAATTGCCAGCATCGCTTTTGGTCAGCGCGCGCCAGTGCTGGACGGTAATGTTATACGGGTTTTTGCCCGGCTCATCGACCTGGGGGCAGATGTTACACAGGCGGAAACACAGAAACAGCTCTGGCAGATGGCGGAAAACTGGCTGCCAGCAGCACGGGCGGGCGATTACAATCAGGCACTCATGGAACTGGGACGCACAATCTGTAAGCCGCGCAGCCCGCTGTGTAGTGAATGCCCGGTGCAGGCACACTGTATGGCCTATGCACGGGGAACGCAGGCTGTGCGCCCGGTCAAGACCCGAAGAGCTGCCACACCGCATTATGATGTGGCAGCAGGCATGATCTGGAATGACAGCGGACAGTTATTAATTGCCCAGCGCCCGCTGGACAGGTTGTTAGGCGGCCTATGGGAATTTCCCGGTGGCAAGCAGGAACCAGGCGAAACCCTGCCGGAATGCCTGAATCGTGAACTGGCAGAAGAGCTGGCGATCACGGTGGAAGTCGGTGAACTGTTTACGGTAGTAAGGCACGGATTCACGCATTTTCGTATCACACTTCATGCCTTCACCTGCCGTTACAGAGGCGGCACACCCCAGGCGATTGGTGTGCGTGCGTTCGCCTGGGTACTGCCGGAGGAACTCGCGCAATACACCTTTGGTAAGGCTGACCGCGAGGTGATCGCCGCGCTGCAAGCTCGGCGTAGTATGCTGCTCTGACTGTTCTGAACTGCCTTACAGAGTTTCGATCTTTGAAAGACGACTGCCGTATTGTAAACGTTTGGCTCAGACCTTTTGTTAAATCGGCTGCTCGTCGTCCAGTTGATCCAATTCGTCTGCTTCTTCAAGCATCTCATCGATCATAGTCTCGTCCAGAAATTCCTCATGCGGGTACAGGGCATCCTCCTCAAGCGAAACATCAATGATACGCAGGTGATCTTCAAGCGGCGCATCGGGGTAATCCGGCATCATCGGACGATCTCCGCCGTAAACAGCTTCATTGGTCCAGTCAGGCATATCGGCTGGCCCCACCGGGTCACTTTCAAAATCATCTTCGTCCATCAGGTTAAAGCCATATTCTTCCAGATTTTCGGCAATCACATCCGGATCTTCGTCTTCCGGCCCAATATACTTAAACCAATCAGGGTCTTCACGGAAACCAGGTGGTGGAGTTGTGTTCTCCACATCAGTGGGCTGCTCGTCTTGAGTTTCCGGCCTGCTTTGATTGTTACGATCCCGTTCATTTCTAAAATTGGCCATTTTGACCTCCTGAACTTTCCTTGCAGCTTACAATTGAAATATAAGGGAAAGCAGGGTCAGATTGCCCATTTAGGGATGGGCTGAAGGGGGATGTACAGGCAAATTTGCGAGGTTCTCTGCGGCAGTGCTTATCATTTCGCAGCCGAACATTGTGCCAAAGTGCGCGATCACCCGCGCCCGCACCCTGTCCTCATCGACAGGCTGGCCGAGCAACCGCGCCATACTGGTCACGCCTTTATCCTGAATGCCACAGGGGATAATGCCTTTGAAGTACGCAAGGTCTGTATTGATATTCAGCGCGAAGCCGTGCTTGGTGACAGCCTTCACATTAATGCGAACTCCTAAGGCGCAGACTTTTTGCTCACCCGCCGGGGACTGCACCCACACGCCGGGCAACCCTGGCACTGGTCTGCCCACGATCCCAAAATCGGACAGTGTATCAATGACCACCTGTTCCAGCCCACGCACGTAATCCGTTACATAGGTGCGTAAGCCTTCCTCACCGCGTGGGAACTGTAGAATAGGATAGACCACCAACTGCCCCGGTCCGTGATAGGTGATGTCACCACCACGATCAATATGATGCACTTCAATACCGCGCTCGGCGAGTTCCGCCTCGGTCAGCAGCAGGTTCCTGTCATGGCCGGATGTTCCCAGCGTGTATGTATGCGGGTGTTCCAGCAGCAATAAACGATCTGGCGTACCGGGCTGCTGACTGCGCTGCTGCACCAGTCGATCTTGCAGTGCCCACGCCTCTCGATATGAAACCTGCCCTAATGGCCAGACTTCACAAACACGCATTACATTCTCTTTCTATCTGGAGGGCGATTAGGGCCTTCCAGCAAATTGTCGAGGAAATCGAGCGTCTTGTGCCAGGCTTTACGCATTTGCCCGGCTTCCTCTGGGGAATGGCTCTCTTTCAACATCTGATGATCGAGGCCATCCAGCAGGACGACTTCATGCGGCAGCTTTTGAGGATTGGTTGCCAGTTCCTGATACAGCTTTTCGACAGTCTCCGCCGGGATGTACTGTTCCTGGGTGCCATAGAAGGCGAGGATGGGTGTATTTGAGCGATGAAAGTAACCCAGATAACGCTGTGGAAAACCGCCGTAAGCTACCGCCGCTTCCAGGTCGCCACGCATGATCGCTGCCTCAAAAGCCAGGCTGCCGCCCATGCCGAAACCGACTGCGGCCACATCTCCGTTACAATGATGATGCTTTTCCAGCGCGCTCAACACAGCATTGATACGCTTGTATCCCCCATCCCCAAGCCTGTCCAGCAGGTTCAGTGCTTCGGCGTGGGTTAATGCAATGCTGCCATTGAACAGATCAGGCGCGATCACGTAATGCCCCACCTGTGCGAACTGGTTCGCCATACGCCGCACACTGTCCGTCAGCCCCCACCAGTCATGAATCAGTGTGATGCCAGGGAATTTGGTCGCCAGCGTGGGGTGTGCCCAGTATGCTGGCAGCAACCCACCCTCATCCATCTGCACCTGGATGCGCCCGCTGACGATATTGTATTCCACATGATCAGGGTTATAGGTGGGCATGGAGTGTGCGCTCTTGCTGTCTGTCTTATAGAGAGAATTTTACCGCATCTTGTTTAGACATGCGCTGAACTGTTGCCAGATCGGGATATATCCTTATACTGGCTTTATCTTTCCCTATAAACGGACTAATTCCGCCTGGCAGGCGAATACGGCGCACTCATCTCAGCTCCACTGCATATGTTTCCTGGATATAACCATCGGCCTCTGCCTCTGGCCCCAGGATTTTGGCCGCGCTGTCCATCACCGCCAGCACCAGCGTCCGATAACCCTCACGATGTGCCCAATCACGAATCGAGGTGAGCAGTTGTGCGGTCAGTGGCTTGGGCGACCAGCAAAACACATCCAGGTTGCGCGGGGCGTAAAGCTGCTGCTGGCAGCAAACCAGAGCGACCTGCCCGGCGGCATTGATGTGCAGGCGGTGAGTCTTCTGGCGCTGTATTTCGGGTAGTGCATCCCACGTGCGCGGCCACAGTGTTTCCCACTGCTGGCGCGCGCTGCCCAACCGCCCTACAGGCATGTACCAATCCTCGATCTGGCTGGCGGAGGAGTCGAGATGCTCTACCGCACGGTAGAAACCCTGCCCGGTGCGCGCAGGCAGGTTATAACGTTGGGTAGTCACCAACGGCCTGAGGCCATGCCGCTCGTAGAAGGTACGATGCTCGTAAACAGCCAGGTTGATCTGAAAGCGATCACACCGCAGCCGTTTCGCCCGCGCGATCAAATCAGTTACCAGCGCGTCTTCCAGTCCGCTGTTTTCATCGTCGGGATGCACCATGGGGTGAGTCATGCTTAAGTTTTCACCAAAGGGAGTGGGTTCGTGGCTGTGATAGGCTTCCGTATAAGCGCGCACCTGCCCTTCCACCTCGGCCACCAGCGGCAGCCCTGCGCCGCGCAGCAGGTGGCTCAGTTGCAGCGCACCTGTTTCCACACTCATCCACGCACCGCCGTGCAGCCAGCGCTCATAAATGGTCAGCGCTTCATAGTGTACATCCTCCGGCCTGCCCTGTGTATCAACCCGCTGCCAGGTCTGGATATGCGCCCGGAATAAATCGCTGATCGCATGAGTATCATCCAGTCTGGCCTGACGCACAGAAATGTTGGACATGATGCGCTATAATCTCCAAGAATAATCCTGTCCTGATTGTACCATTTTCGATCTATGCTGTGGCACTCATCTGTACGACACAAGGAAATCCAGAGGCAGGCTGTGTCCTGATCTTTGTGTTCCTGGCACCTTTGTGGTTCAATATTTTCATACGCAGCACATATGAAAGGGGGCAGGTCGCCTAAGACCTGAAGACGCGATGGCTCAATGGGAATATCTGACACTATTTGTTGAAGCGAATGCCCGGCCAAAGGAAACACAGGAGTTTCTCAAACGACGCTTCCCGAAAAAGAAATTTGTGCGCTACAGCCCGGAAAGCCTGATGCCAGAGCTGGACAGACTGGGAGCGGAAGGCTGGGAACTGGTACACATGGAGCCAGTGGCACAGGTCGGCGGCAAAGGCGATGTTCTTTTCCCGGCAGGCACCAAGTGGGGCCGGACATATTTCTGTGTGTTCAAACGAGCAAAAACAGAGCTTTCGCGCCCTATCCCAACCACACCGCCTGTACAGGCGCAGCCCACACCCCCTGCGCCACAGGCACCCGTCACACCCACTCCAACTCCGACCCCGGCACAGGATGAATAACGGGCTGGCATAATCGAACCGCATGACAGGCGGCTAAGGTTCTACACATCTGCATCTCATACGACCTGTTTAAGATAAATATTAAGGTATTTATCCTACAGATGGGTTGTGTTGATGACACAGAATAAGCCTGAGACTGTTCTGGTGACCGGGGCGACAGGCTATATTGGAGGTCGCCTGGTGCCACAGCTTCTTGAAGCGGGCTATCGGGTAAAGGTGCT
>JBGSXK010000299.1:0-3245 GCA_041751455.1 Anaerolineae bacterium | reverse complement strand
CAGTATTCAGTGAGCGTAATCACCAGGGGAAGATCTAATTGTTTGGGCACCTCAATGGCGGGCGCACCAAGTAAATAGCCGCTAACGACATGAACCAGGTCGAAATTCTGCCGGGTGAGGACATAACGCAAGGTTGTGCTGATAAAGGGGTTATCATAGAAGTTCTGGAATGAGTCGCCTGAATTTATATCATAATACAAACGATGAACTAAAATATCATCTTGCTCACGAGTCTCAAGGCGTTGATTAGGATCATCAACACGTTCCACTGTAAAAACGACTACGCGGTGCCCCTGAGCAGTTAACCAGCGCGCCATTCGCTCGGTGCGGCGTTCAGCACCTGCTGAGTGGGTAGGTGGGAAACCATGGGAAGCAAGCAGAATGTCCAATCTATCTCCATAATTCAGTGACTAACAACAATGGATAAACTTTTAAAATCTTAACATAAATTATTTCAGTTGGCGATTACATTGGTGTGGAATCATATAAATGGGGGTGACTTGTGCCTGGAATTTTTGGGATCCTTAATCCACCTCACGGCGAATCAGTGCATGCTTTTCTGGAAAAAACTCGTACGCAAATGTCACATCGTCCCTGGTATGTTTCGGAAACCTGGGAAGATCACACACTGACCGTGGGCCTGGGACAGACTAGCATTGGGCTTTTGAATGCAGATGCCAGTCCCTGCACCGATCAGGGCAAACGTTATACGTTGTTTCTGTGTGGTGAAATTTATAACCGTACCACCCTAAGGACAGAGGTTGAGCAGGCCGGTTATCCTCCACATGAGATGTCCGATGCCGCACTGGCGCTCAGCCTATACCGAGCTTATGGCAGTGAATTTCCCAGCAAGATCGATGGTGTGTTCTTTATCGCTCTCTTCGACACCCTGACGAAACAACTGCTGCTGGTGAATGATCGTTTCGGACAGTATCCGCACTATATTTACCGGGCAGGCAAAACACTGGTTTTCGCACCGGAGATCAAAGGGTTGCTCGCGGCGGCTTTTGTGCCACGCCAATTGAACATGACGGCTGTGGCGGAATATTTTCGCTTTCAGCAGCTTCTCTGTGACAAGACATTTCATGAGGATATTGTGCTTTTCCCGCATGGGAGTGTGGCTTCTTTTGACCTGGAAAGTGGCCAATGGACCTGCCACCGGTACTGGGATTGGGGGCATATCCCGGATCGTCCATCAATGCTGTTCGAAGAGGCTGTCGAAGAAGTCGGGCGGTTATTGGATGCAGCAGTAAAACGCTGTGCCGAGGGACCACTACGTCCGGGGGTATTTTTGAGCGGCGGGCTGGACTCGCGTACCATCCTGGGGCTGATGCCTGCGACGAATCCGTCACCTGTCACCGCAAACTTTGGCCAGCGTGGCAGCAGGGATGTGTATTATGCCGAGAAGATCGCGCAGGCCATGGGCAGTCGTCATTTCTGGTTCGATATGCCGGACGGAAGATGGGTGCTGGAAAACCTGGATTTGCATCTTGCACTCACCGAAGGTTTCCATAGCTGGATTCACATGCATGGTATTCACATGCTGCCGACTCTGCGCGAGGAGATGGATGTCAACCTGACGGGCTGGGATGGTGGCACAGTGATGGGTCATTCTGACCATATTAACCCGATTTATAACAGGCCAGTGGATAAATGGTCGATTATCGAAGAGAGCTTCGCGCGTTTCAATCAGTCTTATACCTGGCCAGGGCTTACCGAGGCCTCGGAACGCGCATTATACACCCCGGCCTTTGCTCAACAGATGGCTGGGCGCGCGTTCGACTCCATGGCTTCCGAATTTGAACGTTACTGGACTGAATTCCGTAAGCATTATGCAGCGGAATACTTTTACCTCGATAACCATTGTATGCGCCTGACACAGCACATGGTCACCACAGGCCGCTCCCATATCGAATTTCGTTTCCCGTTCTGGGACTACCAGTTGATTGATTTTATGTACTCGTTGCGGCCCGAAATCAGGGGGCATCAAATCCTGTACCGGCACGTCATTACGCGGCGGACACCCCAGTTGGCACGCATACCCTATGATAAACAGGAATTTCTGCCCAGTGTGCAGCAGCCACTTCATAATCTGCATGCCCTGAGCGTTCGTGCCCGGCGGCGGCTTAAGCTGTTTCCGCAGCGCCCCTGGCTGTATGCAGATTATGAAAATTATCTGCGCCGCGATTTGCAGACGTGGGCAGAAGGCATTTTATTTGATAAACGGACTCAGGAGCGTGGTATCTTCGACCCGCTTTATGTGCGCTCACTCTTTGATCGGCACTTAGCTGGGCAAGAACCCTGGATGCTCGGAAAAATCGCGCCGCTGATTACATTCGAAATGATGCTGCGTCAGCTTTTCGATTAACTAACTCAAGCCTATCCGACGGGTCAGGCGATGTACGAACCCGGTGACAATTGCGCTCTCTTCGGGTGTCAGCGCTTTTGTGAGAAAAATCGCAGCCAGATAAACCGCACCTGCCAGGGGAATAACCATGAACATACTGAAATCATGCAAAACATAAATTACGATGCCCATAATGACTGCACAACCCACTAAGCGGGACGAGTGATAGAGGTCTAAACCTGCTCCAAATTCCTTTCGGAAGAGCAGATAAAACAGCAATGTACCCGTAAGTTCAGTGGCAACGGTATTAAACGCAGCAGCAATCATCCCATAATGAGGAATAAGAAGCACATTCAGCACCAGATTCATCCCGGCTTCCACCGCAAAAATGCGCGCAGCGGCCACTTCTTTGCCGATGACCTGTGCAATGTTACCACCCAATGAATTGTACATGAGGAGCAGCGTATCCCAGACCAGGATAGCGAAAGCGATTGAGGCGGCCTGAAACTGCTGGCCATAAAGAAACGGGATCAGTTTATCTGCCAGCAGCATCCCCCCTACAGCAATAGGAAGGCCGGTAAACAAGAGCAAACGAAGGGAACGATAATACCAGCGCCGGACGGTTTCCGGGTTGGTGCCGTACTCGCGGGCGAGAGTGGGCACGAGCGCCATACTGAAGGCAGCGGCAAAGGTAGTCAGGGCACGGCTGAGATTATAAGCTGAATTGTACCAGCCGATCACTTGCAGGGCGACGTAATTGTTGAGCAGGAGGGTGTCAAAGCGGTAGGCGACAGTTAATGAGACCTGATTGATACCGAAAGGGAACCCTGCGCGGATCAGCCTCCACCATGAACTCGGATTAGGGTGGTGTCATCTTATAGTGCCGGACGAGCCATAC
>JBGSXK010000298.1:0-5109 GCA_041751455.1 Anaerolineae bacterium | reverse complement strand
GTGTCGATCAGGTGGCGCGGCTGCTTCTATCCTTGTGCATCCCACCTGCTGTGATGGCCGCGCTGATGGGTGGCTACTTCCTGTTTGCCCAACCAAAGAACTCTGTTACCCACACAGATTACCACGAAGAATAATCCTCAGATTTTTTGCAAACGCAGCGCCAGCACAATAGGAATTTCCACACCGCTGCCTGTATTTAACCTGGGTTCGCGCAATGCTTCTATACGCAGGCCAGCCTCGTGCGCTGCATGATGGTAATCCGTATAAAGATGGGGATAATGCTCCACGGCATAGGTCAGGCCATCGCGCCCGATAAAAGTGCGCTGGCCACCATTGAGGAAGACAAACGGGTGAAAGTCGCTGAGGAGCGCGGTGCCCCCCGGTCGCAGCACACGACTGATTTCATCGAAAGTCGGTTGCAGGTGGGCCAGATGCCCCAGCGCCAGCCCGCATAGCACAACATCAAGGGACGCGCTTGCCAGCGGCAGTGCTTCACTGGTTGCCAGCGCGATCTGCTTCTGGGCATTGGCTGCCAGCATCGCCAGGCTGTTATCCAGCCCGATCACATGCAGCGCGCCCCGCGCGCGTGCCAGCAGACCATAACGCCCTGTGCCACAGGCCAGATCAAGCACGGCCTGCCCATCTAGAGAAGGCATGAGGCTGTGCATAGCGGCTTCTTCCATTTCCATCAGCGCGTTGTGGGCATGGGGAGGATAGGTGGCCGCCCACTGTGCATAGGCTTCGATACTGGAAAGTGTCTTGATGGAAACCGCAGGCAGCAGGCGGCGGAGGCGATCCAGCATGGGGCTTAACCCTTCAACTTTGATTATGGACATCCACGGGCTCCCAGTCAATTTATGTGAAACTCAATACGAAGCGTATCGGCTGAGGGTTGCGTCCATGGCATGTGTTGAGTCAATTTCGTATCATACCCCATGCCGCAATATCTTAACGTTTTAGAATGCCAAAAGTCTGATGTTCTAATAATCATTGACCGGGATATGATGGCGCGCGTCCTTATTTTCATCAATGTCCATAGTCGCCATGATAATCAGATCTGCCCACTGGCTGAAGGCGCGGTCATTGCCGTTATAGGCCAGCCGCAGACGTGCGGGCAACCACAACCATTTGTAGGCGATACGGCGGCGCTCGTAGCGTGATGTACGTGAACGCAGCTCATGATACCAGCGCGGATAGATCATGAAAATATCCGGGTACTGGCGGGCGACTTCCGGGTGATTATGCAAAAAATACGCACCGCCGATCATCAGCAGGCCCGGCCACGCCAGTGAGAAAAGTGTAGTGGTCAGTGCGGCAGACATAACCGGAGATATTGTTAAAAGCAGCACACCCGTCCACATCAGCAGCGAGGGTGTGGGATGATAAATGATTTCTTCATCGCCATATTTCTCGAAGGTGCGCAGCACGGGGCCTTTGATCAGGCCGGTGATAATCAAAACCGTGCGGATGAGAAAGACCAGGCTAATGAGGAAGGGAATTAAGATAAGCATGATGACCGCCTGGTTACATCTTCATGAGGGCGCGCGGGCCTTTATACAATGGGCATACGCAGCGTTCACATTCCGGGCGCTGGCCGCTGCGATAGGCCTGACGCAGCGCCTGGGCTGTATCGACATTCACGCTGCTGGCTAAAGAGGCCTGTGGGGCGGCTTCCAGCCTGCCATATTCCGGCAGGAAATAGCAGGGACGCAGCCGTCCATCAACCTCAATCACGGTACTGAAATGCGGTGCATTGCAACGTGGACGGGGAAATTCGTCCATGCCCAGCACGGCATTGAAATACTGTAGCATCTGACGCAGCTTTTGCGGCGACTCCGCGATGCGCCCGCTGGCAAAATCCCCGGCAAAACGGGTTTCTAGCTCGTCCAGCACCCGCGCCAGTTGGGGAATGTCATCTGCTGCCAGCGCGTTAGAAGTGGTGGGTGCTGGCACCATACGCAAGGCAGGATCGGCAGTAAAGCGCGGGCCGAAGGCGACTTCATTGCTAACATCGACTGTTAAGAAGCTGATGCTGTTGACCCCGGCAGCAGAGGCGACTTCGACAATCAATGGGATTTCGTGATAATTGGCACGCTGGACGGTGGTGCGGGTGGTGACAGGCAGCCCACCCGCCCGCACACTGCGAATGCCATCCAGCACCAAATCAAAAGCCTCTACACCGCGAATAGCGGCATAAGTGGCTGCTGTGCCACCATCCAGGCTGACAATCACCTCGTCCACACTGGCAAGTACCTCGTCAAGCTGCTTGCGCAGCAACAGGCCGTTGGTGAGCAGCATGACGCGCGCGCCTTCCCGGCGGAAGCGCTGCGCGATTTGCGGCCAGTGGGGGTGCTGCATGGCCTCGCCGCCACTGAGCAGCACCCAACGGACCTGTAATTCCTGAAACGCGCTGGCGATCTGCTCTACCAGTTCCGCACGCATATTACGGCGCGGGCTGCGCCAGATGTCACAGGTGACGCAGCGGCTGTTGCAACCGTCAGTGAGATAGAGGACAACCAGCGGCAGCGTATGCAGGCGGTTGCCTGCCAGGTTGAGTAAACGTTTGGCTTTCATACCAAAAGTATAATCAGGTGGCGAGGGAATATCAATCAGGACTGGCTTCTCGTATGCGCTGTCGCTAATCTGTGCTAGAATGAAAAACTACCTGAATTGCTGCCGAAGGTCAAATTGATTTGAACGCGGGAGATTGCTGTATGAGAGGCGGCATCTTCCATAATTTGTTTCCAAGAAAGCCACATGTTGAACACAGAACTCATTAAAGCTGGCCCTGGGGCACGCACTGCTTTTATCGAAAAGCCCGATGTGCAGTTGATCGCTGAGACAATGGTGGCATTTGCCAACACCGAAGGGGGGACGCTGGTGATCGGCCTCCAGGACGATGGCAAGGTCGCGCCAAAAATTGAAACCGAAAAGCTGGAAAGTGCGTTGAAAGAGGCGGACGCAAACTGTAATCCACCGGTGGTGGTGGGCAACTGGGAACAGGTGGATCTCGAGGACGATAAGCCGATCTACACTGTGCGGGTGCCGCGCAGCATCGAACTCCACGCGCTCACTGATGGCCGGGTGCTGATCCGCAGTGGCGCGAAGAATCGCCCGCTGGGCGGGCAGGAGATCCTCAAGCTGGTGAGCGCTAAAAGCACCGGCGATTTTGAGTCGGAGGTAGTGCCCGGCGCGAGCAAAGACGACTTTAGCCGAAAAATGGTTGAAGAATATTTAGCTAAACGCGCAGAACGCACAAAGCGGCCTTACAATGGAAAAGTAGATGATTTGTACAGAGAGATTGGTGCGGTAAACACGGAGGGGCATCCCACCGTGACCGGACTGATGCTTTTCAGCGAGTACCCGCAGCACTGGATGCCGCAGAGCAGTGTGGTCTTTGCCAAGTTCGTGGGTAAAACGCCACGTGGTGAAAATGGCCTGGCAGGGTATTCGCGGCGCGAGGAGATTACAGGGCCGCTACCCCGTGTCATCGAGGCGGCCTGGAACCTGATCTGGAGCGAGATGGCGGTGAGCGCAGTGGTAAAGGGGTTGGAACGCGAGGAAACCTATGAGTATCCACAGTTTGCCGTGCGTGAGGCCATTGTTAACGCAGTCTGCCACCGGGATTACCGTCTGAAGGGGCGGCGCATCGAGATTCGCATGTATTCTGACCGCCTGGAGGTGATCTCACCGGGCGGCCTGCCGGGATTCATTACAGTAGAGAATATCGTGGAAGAGCATTTCAGCCGCAACCCGCGCATTGTGAACGGCCTGTTCCAGTGGGGTTATATCGAGGAGTTGGGGCTGGGGATTGACCGCATGATGGAAGTCATGCAGCAGGCCGGGCACAAGCCGCCGATGTTCGACGCGCGCCCGTACAGTTTCGCGGTGACGCTGTATAATGCGCGCGAGAAGCAAAGCGCGCCAGCATGGTCACGCAATACTAATCACCGCCAGGCGCGGGCACTACAATATATCCGTGACAGCGGGTCGATCACCAATCGTGAGTACCGGACGTTATGCCAGGGGGTTTCGGCGGAGACGCTGCGGCTTGATCTGGCTGATATGGTAGAGCAAGGCATCTTGATTAAAGTGGGTTCAAAGAAGGGCACCTACTATATTCTGAAGTAGTGCTGCTTATCAACAGGACGACTTAAGGCATGGACTCATTAATCAGCGTGATCATTCTCGTCGCGCTTGTCGCACATGCCCTGCTGGCACTTTATGTGCTGCTGCGGGGCAGGCGGATGCATACCGGCAGGGGTTGGTTGCTGCTTTCGGTGGGCATCTCTGCGCTGGCCAATGCGGCTTTCTTCTGGCCGCAGACGACTCTGCTGCTGGACAAGTTCAACAGTGGGTTTGTGCTGGTTGTGCTGCTGTCGGCGCTGCTCATCGCTTATGGGATGGTAGTTATCCTGGACGTGCTCAAGCGAGGGTCGCGCATATGGCTGTTGTCCAGTCTGCTATGGCTGGCAGCGCTGGTTATTTCTGCCCTTGTGTCGGAGCAGGTAACTGCCGGGCAGGGGGAATGGCTGGTGCAGTTTTTCCTTACGCCCGATCTTACAGGCGCGCTTGTGCTGTTATGGCTGACGACGGCGGCTGTGGGGCTGCTGGGGGTGGCCTTCTATGGCTTCTATGTCGCTTTACTGCCAGAGGTCGCCAACCGGGCTTTATTCTGGGTTTTAAATACAGCGGGTATCCTGCTCAGTGTGCTGCTGGCGATCAGTGGCTCGACCATTTTATATGTGGTGGGTATGCTCACGCTGCTGGGGGCGCTGGCCGGGGCGACTTATGGGCTGGTTTCGTATCGCGTGTTCGATATTCGCCGGGGAATTACAGCGGCGATGCGCACTTCTGTGTTGATCGCGCTCACGGCCGGGTTGATCTTCGGGGTGCTGTATGTATCTGCTAATACGCAGGTGGCCAGTGCAGATGAACGCCTGCTGGTCATGCTGCTGCTGGCGCTGCTGGGCGGGGCGATCTATGTGGTGGCGCGCCAGCTTGCCGGGGTGGCGCTGGGCCGGGTGGACAGCAGCGATCCTACCCGTGCGGCCCGACGTTACAGCCAGCAGGTTTCTAAGGCGCTGGAGCTGGATCAACTGCTGGAAG
>JBGSXK010000297.1:0-6971 GCA_041751455.1 Anaerolineae bacterium | reverse complement strand
AAGCCAAGGCGCTACATGACCCGGATTTCGGACTGCCCTGTGCTGACAAACAATTTGCTGTGAGTAAATTTACGAATATCGCACAGGGCTTCTTCAAAACATCGGATTAAGTCCTGATCTGTTCCCTTGTAGCGGCGCAGGGTTTGCAGGGTGCAGGCGGTACAGCCGCGCATCGCTCGGTAGCTATCCGTTTCGCAGCTCAGGCAGCCGTTGAGACGAATCATCATAAGCATGAAGGCCAGGGTTTCCTCATGACACTCTGGCAGGGACAGGACATGTTCGACCAGTTCCTGCCACTCAGGCCCACGGAGGTTGCGCAGCGAAGGGATAGCGCGGTGTGGGAAAAGCAGTGCATTGTCGGCGTACATATGCTCTTTTCCTTATATGTAATATGTATAATGTAAATTTATAAGCCATGAGATACCGGCTGGGTAAAGTGAAGCTTACTTGCTGGTGTGACGGAAGTTGTCACATTACAAAATTCACAATATCACAATACTAACTCAAGAATCAATTAAGGTTACGATTTTCAAACGGATTTTTACCGGGTTTTTATAACTGGAAATGTTAAGGCCGCCACAGCGTCGCAGCGATGTAACGTTCGCCCTCTGGTGAATCGGTGAAATAATAAACAATCACCACTGTGCCATCGCTGCGCTGCGCGATGCGGGGATAACCCAGGTCATGGCTGCCACCATCGGCACGGAGGATGATTTCGTCACCCCAGGTCTGGCCGTCATCGGTACTCAGGCGGGCACGGATACCCGCCGGGGTATCTCGGTAGCCATAGACCAGGCACAGTCGGCCATCATACAGCCGGATCATCGCCGGGGGATTTCCCCAGCGCCCGGCGGAAGGCACTGGCGTATTACGATAATGCCAGGTCGCGCCATCATCCTCGCTGGCGTAGAGGTCTATCCATTTACGCGGTTCCTGATTTTCGGCAGATGGTGCGGAGCAGCGCATCGCTGTGAGCAGGTGGTTTTCACCCGGACGGACACTGGCGGGCATAATCGTATAGCCCTCTGGCTCGTCACCAATCCACGCCAGAAACCTGATACTTGCGCCGCCGTCGGTGGTGCGGGCACAGAACACCCGGCCTTCATCCCCGTTGGCTTTGGCGGCGGTGAGGAACAGTGTACAGCGATCGCCGCTGTCGATCAGATAATCGGTGCGGGCGGCGATGCCCGGTGTCCCAAAATCAGGCAGTCTGAATGGCCCTTCCCAGGTGTGACAGCGATCATATGAAATATAGAACCAGGACACGGCTCCGGCTTCCAGCCCGGTACGCGCGCACATCAGCGCAAAGTCGGGATGCGTGAAATCAATTCCACCGGGACAATCTGCCGGCGCGTTTTCGAGGAGTTCTGGCTGGCCGATTCTGAGAGCCTCGACCACATGCTCATCGGCAGAAACTGCTTTGCCGCCCGGTGTGCGGTAGGGCGAGGGCTGCACGTCCCAGGTCAGGCCGCCGTCCAGACTGCGTGCCTGCATCCCCACAAAAGGGCGAGTTGGGTCGGCGGCGTGGGCATGTTCTCCCCTGTACTGCTGCTGCCCCACTGTAAACCCCACAACAATTTCATCTCCCCAGCACCACAGGCCATAATTGGCAGGCCAACCCGCGAAGCGACCTGCTGCCCGATAGACTACCGTATGCTGGTACTCGTTATTCAACCCGCACCTGGACGCGATTATTATTCTGTCCCAGCGTGACTTCCAGCACCATATTGATAAGGCTGACGATAATGCCACCGAGGATCGCCCACCAGAAATTGTCAATACGCATCAGATTGGGCAGCAGCGCGGCAGTGATCCACAGCATCAGCCCGTTAATCACCAGAATGAACAAACCCAGTGTAAAGACCACCAGTGAGCAGGTAAGCAGCGTAATGAGGGGCTTTACGAGCGCATTGACCACACCAAACACCAGCCCGATCAGGACAAAGGTGCCCAGGTCGTTGTTGGCAACGTGAAAACCGGGTAGCAGTCGCGCTACAATGCCAATCGCCAGCGCATTAACCAGCAAGCGTAACAGAATGTAGACCATCGCTTTATCCCTTGATTTATATTCATTGGAGCAAAGTACGCCTCTGTCCCTTTGACCATTTTACCGCAGGTGATGAGTCAGTTCGTAGGGGCATCCCTCATCTGATTCACCCTGTTCTCTCAGACTTGTGTGCCATAGAAATCCAAAAGTCAAAGTACAATAACAGATAGCCCTCTGACCGGGGCAGAGAAACAAACAGATGTTAAGAGGTTTATCGTGAGAAGACGATCAGGACTTTGGATTATTGTTATTGTGCTGGCGGGATTGTATGTTCGTCTGCCTGCACAGGCGCAGACGCTCTCGCTGGAGCCGTTTAGTTGTCCGTTTTTCCTGCTGCGTACCGAATGCGGTTATCTTATCGTCCCCGAAGATCGTTCCATCCCGATTGTGGCGGACGGAGAGAAAATCAAAATCGCTTATGCGATTATCAAAAGTAGCAGCGACCAGCCCGCACCCGACCCACTGGTGTATCTGGTAGGTGGGCCAGGCGGCAGTACCCTCAGCATGGCGCGTAAGCTCTATAATGATTTTCTCGCGCCGTTTGGCCGGGATCGTGACCTGATTCTGGTCGATCAACGGGGCACAGGCTATTCCAAACCCAGCCTGACCTGCCCGGAATATTTCCAGTATGCGCAGGAACACATGAGCCGCGAGAACCAGGTGGTAAGCGCCGAAACCGCGTTGCAGCTCACCCTTAGCTGTCATGATCGTCTGAAAGCCGAAGGAGTGAACCCGGCAGCCTATCACAGCGCGGCCAATGCCGCCGACCTGGAAGACCTGCGGCTGGCACTGGGCTATGAACAGTGGAATTTACTGGGCATCTCCTATGGGACACGGCTGGCACTCACGCTCATGCGCGATTATCCCCAGGGCATTCGCAGTGTGATCCTCGATTCGGTCTACCCACCGCAGATTAATCTTTACACGGCGGTGCTGGATAACAGCCAGCGCGCGCGGCGGGCATTGTTTAACGCCTGCGCGGCAGATGCAGACTGTGCCCACGCCTACCCCGAACTGGAACGCATCTTCTGGGAGGTGTATGAACGCCTGAACCATGAGCCGCTGGTGCGCTCAATGAATTTTGGCGCGGCTGGTCGTTTCAATATGGTGGTAACAGGAGATCGCCTGTATGACTGGGTATTCAACTGGATGTACGATGTGCCGGGTATGGTGAATATCCCTCGTTATATTTATGGTATGTATGAAGGCGATTTTGGTGACGCAGTGGGCGCGGGGCTTGCCAGCGAATTCGGGCTGACTTCTGTCAGTGTCGGCATGTATTACTCGGTGCAATGCAGCGAGGAAGTGCCGTTCACCAAAAACAATGAGTTCGACGCGGTTGCACGTCGGCATCCCCGCCTGGGGAGTTATATCGAACATCATGCCCGTTTAGGCGATTTTCTGCTGCGCCTGTGTGAAGGCTGGGTGACTTATCCGCCACCTGCTCTTGAAAATGAGCCTGTCACCAGTGAAATTCCCACACTGGTACTGGCTGGTGAGTTTGACCCGATTACACCGCCTTCCTGGGCAAAACTGGCTGCAAAGACGCTCTCGCACAGTTTTTATTACGAAGTCCCCAGCGTGGGACATGGCGCAGTGCCCTCGCATCGGTGCGTCAGAGGGCTGGCTCAGGCTTTCGTTGCGGATCCCGCGCAGGCCCCGGACAGCACCTGCCTGGGTGAGATCAGCGCGCCACGTTTTATCACACGCGTTCAACGGTAAGTGTCTCTGCAGAGGTGCTTATTCTGTGCCATTTACAGCGTGGGATGCAGGGTGAACAGGGTGATCTCTGGTCGGCAGTTAAAGCGCACCGAAGGCCGCACAGTGCCCACACCCCGGTTGGTATACTGGATCATCTCACCTACCTGATAACGGCCAATGGGGTATTTGCGGCCCAGGCGCGGTAAAACGGGTGGGCCGATCAGCGGCAGGATGACCTGCCCGCCATGCGAATGCCCGGAAAGCTGGAGGTCAAAGCGCCCGGTGGCCGCGCTGATGTCGGCAAAATCCGGCTCGTGCGCCAGCAGGAGCGCCGCGCCCTCCGCAGGAAGCTGTGCCAGCACCTCGTCGAGGCGTTCCTGTCCTTCCCAATGATCGTCCACACCCGCAATATGCAGCGCCGCTGTGTCGCGGGTGATGGTGTGAAAGGTGTTGCGCAGTTCTGTGATCTGGCTCTCCCGCAGGACACGACGTACCCCCTCGGCCCCGATCCAGTGATCGTGATTGCCCAGGACAGCGAAGACCCCTTCACGGGCGGAAAGTGTGCTGAGCGTAGGAATAAGCATCGGTGCCAGGATGTCCATCGAGCCGTGTGTTACAAAATCCCCGGTAATTGCTATCGCGTCGGGCTGTTCTGCGTTGACCAGCGCTGCAATGCGCCGCAGGTAGTCTGGGGTCATGCCCGTGCCCATGTGAATATCACTGAGCTGTGCGATGCGGAAGCCCGCAAAGGCGGGCGCGAGGCGGGGCAGAGACAGGTCGAGCCGCACGATTTCCACAAATTCCGGCTCAATATCGCGGGCATAGAGAAAACCACCTGTACCCAGCGTGGACAGGCCCAACGCAGAGATCAGGCTGGTTTTTAAAAAACGGCGGCGGGTCATGGGCATGAAGGCGCTCCATTCTAACGGGCTGATATTCTACTATACGCCCTGACCTGGGGTTTGTCGCTTGTGCATTGGCGGCGTTTGCCCTACGCTCGGCTTTCCACCACCTCCAGCGCCGTGCGTAGAACATGGGCATCCATCTCGAAATGCTGCGCCAGTGCCTCTGCTGCATCCCCTTCAATGGGATGATCGACACGGCTGTTACCGGGGAAATGCTCCAGACGGTAGGGAATATCGCTGCTGCCGAAGCGCCATAAGCCTTCATCCACGACTCTGTTGATAACCACCCTGTCAAGAAAATAACCGCCCGGCTCATAATCGGCTTCCAGTGCAGCACGATAAGCTGGCTCGTCCACCGGCCTATCGATCAGGGTAAAGGCGACTCGACTTGGGTGTGGCTCACGTTCGATGTCATAAAGATGCTGGCCTACCGGACGTACAGTGTAGTACAGGAAATCACTTTCACGAGTCGTGGGTTGATGTGACTCGACAGGCAGAGGTGCGAACAGCGGTAAGCCTACATCCACCAGCCAGCGCTGGCTGTCCAGTAAAAGCACGATGGCCGTGTGGCAGCCGACAGTCGCCCCCATGTTGTTGATGGTCAGATAACCCTCATAGCCCAGGTCGCGCAGCAATGTGAAAAAGGCGTAATTACTCTCGAAGCAGGTGCCGCCTGTGCCCAGCGTTATGGCCTGCTGCCAGAAAACCTCCGGCCAGCGCGGATAAACTCCCACGCCGCCAAAGCGCGCTGCAATGCGTGACGCGCTCTCCCAGGGCACCCGGCGTACATAAGCCGAGATCAAACGTTCAAGCAGTCCCAGGTCAGGCGCAGCAGGCATGACCTTAAGATAATCGAGCGCGGTGAGTGTGAGTGATGCGTACATGGCAAAATCGGTGTACGGGGACAGTGTGACCTGCCCCCGTGTGCTGTTAGACAAGTAGGCTCTAGTTTATGCGTGTGGCCGTCCCCGTCAAGACCCACTGTACATAGGTTCCACTGCCACCGATGGCGGTAATCGTGACCTGCCCGGTGCGCGAGTCCGACGTAATCTCTCGATCCACGATAGTCTGACCACAGCTATAGGTCTGCCCACCCGTAAAGAACTGGATGTGCTGTGTCCCCGTGCCAAAGCAGCTTACGGCGAGGATGAGCCGTGCCCGCCCGCCAGAAAGTACGGTATTAGGGTTCATCCCGCTTACATCCCAACGAACACGGTCTTCGCGGTCACCCTCAGGATAGGACACAAAATCCGTGACCGAGGCGGTGCTGTCCAGCGGGATATTCAAAGGGCTGTTGAAGTTGGCATCCGGCGGCGCGACAGGTGCCGGAGAAGTGGGGGTGTTGGTCGGCACGATCTGCTGGGTGGGCGATGGTGTAGAGGTTATTGTGGGCGGTACGACGGTCGGTGGAGAGGTGGGGGTATTGGTCGGCACGACCTGCTGGGTAGGCGATGGTGTAGAGGTTATTGTGGGCGGTGCGACCTGCTGTTGGGTGGGCGTGTGGGTGAGGGTTGCCGTTGGCCCGGCCACCTGCTGCGATGGAGTATAGGTCGCTGTGACAAATGCTCCGGCGGGTGGAGGCGTGGAGGTGGCGGTTGGCGCAGCCACGCCGGGGTCAAGCAGCGGCAGATTATCACAGTTGCCCGCCGTAGTCACCACATCATTACGCACCCAACCCCGCTGCTGGCCGGGCAGGGCAATCGCATACCAGTTCTGATATATCCCCGTGACAGCCAGCGGCTGACCGGGCACAAGCTGTGCCACCACACCGAAGTTCTCGCCCGGTCCCTGATGGATGTTGCGGTTATTGCCATCCGGGCTGCTGACAGTACAGGCTGCATCAGGCTCAACCTCTTCGGTCTGTACCGGGTCGGGGAGATCCTCCACTTCGGGCGTAACCACTGGGCCGGGCGGTACTTGCTGTCCCGCGCCCACTGCCAGCGCGATTACCAGGTTGCCCGCCAGAGCGGGGTTGACGGCGCTGATGCGCGCTTCGTAGCTCTGGTTACCCGGTGGGGCGGTAAAGACCGCGCCGGTGGTGCTGTCGCCATTTAAAACAGCGATAATCTGACCACTGGCCGCGCGGACGACGACCACAAAGCTGAAATCCAGGGTGCTGGTGCTGACCGAGAGTGTCGTGAGCTGGTCGGCATTGGCGCTGAACTGGAAGACCAGCGGCGCGGCATTGGCCGACAGTTCTGTGTCTACGGGTGTGTCGGAAAGCACTTCGCTTTCTGCGGCGGGCTGGCCGTCCAGCAGCAGAATATAATCCCCTGCGCCGATACCGCCGATCAAAATCGAGTGAATACCTGCTGTGG
>JBGSXK010000296.1:0-4109 GCA_041751455.1 Anaerolineae bacterium | reverse complement strand
ATCTCATCTACCTGGGAGTGCGCAAGCTGCGCTCGTCGGACGAGATTAGCGAGCAGACAGTCAAACGTGATACGCTGCGGCGCATCTTTTTGCAGGGCATCGTCGTGGCGGTGCTGAACCCCAAAACCGCCCTGTTCTTCTTCGCCTTTTTCCCACAGTTTATTGATGCCTCAAAAGGCAATGTCACCGGGCAGATTCTGTTCCTGGGTGTGATTCTGGTCATCATGGCGACCATTTCAGATGCGATCTGGGCGCTCACGACAGGCACGGCAGGCCGCTGGTTGCGCAGCAACCTGCACTACCTGCGCTTCGAGCGTTACGTCACCGGGCTAGTCTATATCGGGCTGGGTATCACGATGGCCTTTACCAGCAGTGGCAGCCGCAAATAGCCCGGCCTCACTCCCGCCCGAAGAACGGATAGGCCAGCGCGGTCATCAGCACCGAGAAGCATAGCAGAAAGCCAATGTCGAAGGCGAAACTGTACGCGCCCAGGCCAAGTGTCACATGCCGCATGGCATCCACACCATAGCCGAGTGGGTTCACGACGGCCAGCGCCTGAATCCAGTGCGGCGCGTTGTTAAGCGGGTAAATTGCCCCGCTGAGGAAATACATCGGCATCACCACAAAGTTCGAGATCGTGCCGAAGCCCTCAAACGAAGTCATACGGCTGGCGATCACCACACCCAGCGCCGTCAGCGCGTAGGCCACCAGAAACATCACAGCCAGCAGCCCGATGATCTGCGGCAAAGGTATCCACAGGCCGATCAGCGGCGCGAACAGCAGCGTGATAATGCCCTGTAACATGGCCTGGGTTGCGCCGCCCAGCGCTTTGCCGATGATGATTGACAGGCGCGGGACAGGTGCGGCCAGCACCTCTTTCAGAAAACCAAACTCCCGATCCCAGATGATACTGGTGGCGGATTGCAGCGCCGCAAACACCAGCGTCAGGCCCACCACGCCGGGAAAAATATATTGCGTATAGTCAATATCCCCGCCGAGCGCCTCGCGGCTGATCGCCGGGCGCAGGCTGGTGCCCAGAATCAGCAGCCACAGCACCGGACGCGCCACGCCGCCCCACAGACGACTGCGTTCTCGCCAGAATTTTTTGAGGTCGCGCAGCCAGATGCCATAAATGGTTTCCAGCGCGATCTCGCGCAGCATGAATCGCACCGGATTGATGGAGAGCTGTTTGGGGGGTGCTGGCGTGACAGGTTGGGTGGTCATGATGCTCCTCCTCAGCTTGAACTACATGCGCCCGCGTCGTCTCTGGTTAAGGCGCTGCTCATCTTTAGCGCCTTCTTCCTCGCGGATATTGCGCCCGGTGAGCTGGATGAACACGTCTTCCAGCGAGACCTGCCGCACTTGCAGCGCTTCAATATTCACCCCCTGCCGCGCAGCCTCGTTGAAAAGCTGCGGCACGAAGCGGTTGGCTTCATGAACACGGAGGGTCAACAGGTTATTATGAATAGTGGGCTTGATGTCAAAAGTCGTTTCCAGCATCCGGCGGGCGTGTTCCGTATCCTGCGTGGTAATCTCGACCTGATCTTCGCTGACCAGCCGCTTGAGCGCGGTAGGCGTATCCAGCGCGATGATCTCGCCCCGGTCAATAATGGCGATGCGGTCACAATGTTCGGCTTCATCCATATAATGCGTGGTCATAAAGACAGTGGTGTTATGCTGCTCGCGCAGTTGCCGCACATACTGCCAGATATAGCTGCGTGTCTGCGGGTCAAGCCCCACCGTAGGCTCATCCAGAATCAGCAGGCGGGGTTCATGCAGCAGCCCCCGCGCGATTTCCAGTCGGCGGCGCATCCCGCCGGAGAAGGTCTTGACGATGCGATCTTTCACCTCGGTCAGGTCCATCAGATGCAGCATGTCCCTGATGCGCCGGGCACGCTCTGCACGCGGGACATGATACATAATGCAGTGAAATTCCATATTCTCCTGCGCCGTCAGGCCGCTGTCGAGCGTGTTATCCTGGAACACGATGCCGATGGCCGCCCGCACTGCGTCAGCATCGTGGCTGACATCATGCCCATCCACCAGAATGCGGCCAGCAGTAGGCGCGAGCAGGGTGCAGATCATCTTGATCGTGGTGGATTTCCCTGCGCCATTCGGCCCTAGAAAACCAAAAATCTCGTGAGAATGGACCTCAAAGCTGATGTCGTTCACGGCGGTAAAATCACCAAAGCGCCGGGTCAGTTTTTCCACCTGCACAATCGCGCTGGCAGCATCAGCGGGGGCAGTAGACGGCTTTAGTTCGTGAAGGGACATCAGCAAATCTCCGTTTTGCCCAGCATCTTTGCCATGATTGTAACGTATCTCAGAATATGCCATCATGCCAGTTTGAAGCTGAAAGCGTGATCGGGCATTGACAGCCCGCTTGTGGATCCGATAGTCTCATGACCGCAGCAGGATTTCTGAGGGGAGAGGCAGCATGGCGAAAAAAGTCTTTGTGAGTGGGTGCTTCGATATGCTCCACAGCGGGCATGTGGAGTTTTTGCAGCAGGCGGCCAGCTATGGCGATCTGTATGTCGCGCTGGGTTCGGACGCGACGGTGTATGACCTGAAAGGCCGTGTCCCTGTCAACAGCGAACAGGAGCGCCTGTACATGATAACCTCGCTGGCCTGTGTCAAAGAGGCGCTTATCTCTGGTGGCTCCGGCATACTGGATTTTGAGGCTGAACTGCGCACGCTGCGCCCGGATGTGTTCATCGTGAACGAAGATGGCAGTACGCCGCAGAAAGAAGCCTTATGTGCCGGGCTTGGCATAGAATACAGGGTCTTGAAGCGCGAACCCCATTTCGGCCTGCCACTGCGCTCCACAACAGCCCTGCGTTCAGTCGATCAGATGCCTTACCGCATTGATCTGGCGGGCGGCTGGCTCGACCAGCCTTTTGTCTCCGAACTGTATCCCGGCCCCGTGCTCACCATCTCCCTGGAGCCGACACTGAGCTTTAACGAGCGCAGCGGCATGGCGACCAGCACCCGCAATAAGGCGCTTGACCTGTGGGGGCCCAGGCTGCCGCCCGGCGATGCCGAAAAGCTGGCAAGAATCCTCTTCGCCTATGACAACCCGCCGGGGACGAAAGCCATCTCCGGCTCCCAGGACTCCATTGGCATTGTGATACCAGGGCTGAACCGCGCGCACTACGACGGGGAATACTGGCCTTCCCGCATTGACCACGTAGGCAGCGAAACCACGCTGCAATTTGTCGAGCGGGCGCTCTATCTGGTGCCGCTTGGCCCGCGTGAATCCGGTTATGACCCGCTCAGTGTGCGCAATATCACCCGCGAAGGGGCACAGGCGCTGGCACAGGCGGCGGAAAGCTGCTGGCAGGCCATCCTTCAGCACGACTTGCGCGGTTTTGGTCAGGCGATGCGTGCCGCTTTCGAGGCGCAGGTAGCGATGTTCCCCAACATGGTCAACGATCTGGTGCACGAACTGATTGACCGTTACCAGCAGGTGGCCTATGGCTGGAAGCTCTCTGGGGCGGGGGGCGGTGGCTACCTGATTCTCGTCTCCGAGCAGCCGATTGAACGCGCGGTGCGCGTGCTGATCCGGCGAGGGGTGGAATAGGTCGAGCCTGGCCGGTTAAAGCGTACACAGGGCAATTGACCAGATGTAAGGAAAAGGAGAGACTGCCGCGGTGACGCGCAGCCGCTGACCTGATAAGAACCGCCGGAAGCTCAGCAGATTCCAGTGCTGTACGTGTTCGGGATGATCGCCAAAGTGCCTGATGTCCATGCCGCTCATCATGCGCAGCAGGCGAAACAACGGCTCGTTGGGCACGCCAAGCAGGATATGGCGCGGCCTGAGCTGCTTATAGGCCTGAAGCGCAGCGGCAGGGTCGGGCAGATGCTCCAGCACTTCCAGCGAAAGCACCAGCTCTGGGCTGCCGGGTCGAAATGGTATTTGTGTTACATCGCCCACACAGATGTGCATGGCCGGGCAGTTCAGGCGCGCTTTTTGCAGCGCTGCTGCATGACTATCTAGGCCGTAGAGTTTTACGGATGGCCGCATCCGCAGAATCCGCGCCTCGTCGAAGCCTTCTCCGCAGCCCGCGTTAAGAATAGTGGTCACGGTGGGCATCAGCCGTTCAATCGTG
>JBGSXK010000295.1:0-2688 GCA_041751455.1 Anaerolineae bacterium | reverse complement strand
ATAACCTCATCCCACTCGACCGCATGACCTACATAACGCAGCGAAATATCCCACTGGTTCGTCCAGAAGAACGGTACATGCTGGTGCATACTGTCCTGTTGGCCGAGGAGGTTGTGTGCGGTGATCAGGCCATGCTGCTGCGCCAGCCGCCAATGCTCGATGCGCTGTGTCTCGCCATCTACAGCATAGCGTGCGATGTCACCCGCCGCGTAGAGATGCGGATCGCTGCTTTGCAGACGGTCATTCACCAGCACTGAACCTTCTTTCTCATGCAGGTGCAGGCCAGAATCTTTCAGGAAATTTGTTGCTGGGTACACGCCCACGCCGACGATCACCAGATCGGCAGGCAGCGTTTCGCCGCTCTTTAACTGTACCCCACTGACTTTGCCATTTTCCCCATTGAACTGCGCCGCCGAGTTCTTCAGTCGGAACTCTATCCCTTGTGATTCATGTTCCTGCTGGAACATTCTGCCTACCACTTCGCCAAAGACAGGCCCGAAGGGCACATCTTCCAGCCCAACCACCGTAACACTTACGCTGTCTTTTTTAAGCGAGGCCGCCACTTCCATGCCAATGAAGCTCGCGCCGACAATCACAATCTGGTTGGCATTTTCCGCCGCATTCAAAATCGCATCGGCATCGGCCAGTGTACGCAGCGTGAAGATATTACCCAGGTCTTGCCCCGCGACTGGAAGCTGGCGCGGGATCCCACCACTTGCCACCATCAGGCGCTCATAACTCACGGTTTCACCCCCTGCCAGCCTGACCTTCCTGCTGGCAGTATCGACCCCAATAACCTCAGTGTTCAGCCGCAGCTCAATCTCCCGATCGGCGTACCACTGGGCATCTCGCAGCGGAATCCATTCCGGCTTTGCATGACCTGCCATATAATCCTTGGAGAGGTTAGGGCGATCGATAGGTACCGTTTCCGCCGCGCTCAGCATAATAATTTTTCCGCTATAGCCCATACCCCGCAGTTCTTCCGCAGCCGCATTGCCCGCTGCGCCACCGCCAATGATGACGATTGTGGCTGCATCACTATTGATCTCTTCGCGCGCAGGCTGCTGCCGTTCCAGGCTCACTACCACCTGCCCATCTTCAAGACTCACCGGGAAGCTGGGCAGATCAGCCAGGGCAGGGGGTTCGGTACGCCGTCCATCACGCACATCAAAACAGGCATGATGCCAGGGGCACATGATGATAGTACCTTTGAGCACGCCTTCGACCAGCGGCCCGCCATAATGGGTACAGGTCGCCCGCACTGCATAATAAGTACCATTCACATTCGTCAATAGAACTTTCGCATCATCCAGTTCAAAAACCCGCATTTCACCATTTTTAAGCAGTCCGTCTGCCTCACCTAAGATATGTTTTGTCATCTGCACACCTCCCGTAAAGGCCTGTTTTCAGGAGTGTAACATATCATGTAGTGCAGCAGCACTAAGCGAGGGTGGTAGGGATAGGGCGGGTTCCGAGCCCGCCCACATTTGTTGTCATAGCATATGAGAAAGTCACAGACCTTCCCCCAGGGTACTGATCTCCGCCTGTGCGCTTATATACGCCTCGAAGCCACCCAGGTGCTTGATGAGTGTGCCCTCGCGGACTTCCCAGATTTCACCACCCATCTGCTGCATGAAACGTCGGTCATGCGATGCGGCAATCACCGGGCCAGGGAATTGTTTCAGCGCCGCCTCAAAGTTTTCCAGCACATCAAAGCTGATATAATTCGTTGGCTCGTCCAGAATCAACAGGTTGGCCTGCTGCGCGATCAGGCGCGCGATTTGCAGTTTGCGCTGCTGTCCGCTGCTGAGCTGGCCAACACGCTTATCCATCTCATCATAACGGAACATCCCGGAGCGCAGCAGTGTCGCCTTCAACTGCTGTTCAGTTTTATCCTCCAGGCCAGCACAATAGGCTTCAAACAGCGTCAGTGCTGGGTCGAGGAGTTTTTGTTCCTGGTCAAGATAGCCAATCTTCACCGCCGGGTGCAGCATGACTTCGCCACTGTCTGGTTTTTCCTGTCCGGCCAGAATTTTGAGCAAGGTGGATTTGCCTGCGCCATTCGGCCCGACCAGGATGACACGGCTCTCCATTCCCAGCGTGAAGGTGACATCATCCAGCACAATCCGCTCACCAAAGGCTTTGCCTAGTCCCGATGCGAACAGGGGAGTGCGCCCTTGCAGCACTGCCGGGTCAAAGTGTGCGCTAAAGCGCAGGTCTTCCGGCGGCTGTGGGATTGGGTCGGCCTCAATGCGCTTCAGCTTTTCTTCGGCGGAGTGTATCCGTTTGGCGACAGTGCGCTCATGAGTCGCTTTCTTAGCTACCCAGATAAATTTGTCATTATCGCGTGGGGTGCGGTAATTATCATTACGCCGTGCAATCTCTTTGATCTCGATATGCAGCAGCTTGATTTCTTCCTGCTGCCGTGCGAAATCCTCCACCCATTTACGCCGCTCAGCCAGTTTTGCCCGCCGATAGGTGTCGTAATCACCGCTGTAACGTTTCGCGTTGTGACTGTGCTCGTTGATTTCGACAATCGCTGTCACCGTGCGGTTCAGGAACTGGCGGTCATGCGAGACGATCAGCATAGCCGCGCGTGAGTGTCGCAGGTAATCCTCCAGCCAGGTGAGCGTGGCGAAATCGAGATGATTGGTCGGCTCATCCAGCAGCAGCACATCCGGCGCACGC
>JBGSXK010000294.1:0-7683 GCA_041751455.1 Anaerolineae bacterium | reverse complement strand
GATGATGAGACTCTCCGTTATATGCTGCGCACCGGACGTGATCCGCAGTTGGCGCGTATGGTCGAAGTCTATTGCAAAGAGCAGGGACTCTTCCGCACCGACGAAACACCCAACCCCGAATTCACCGACATGGTAGAACTCGACCTCAGCACGGTAGAGCCAAGCCTCGCCGGGCCGCTGCGCCCGCAGGATCGTGTCGAGCTGCGCAGCATGAAAACCAGCTTTCAGAAGGCGCTCACCACGCCGATCAATGAGCGCGGCTTTGAGCTGGACGCGAATGCCCTTAATCACAGGGCAGTGGTCAAAGACAATGGCAGCAGTGTTGAAATCGGGCATGGGGCGGTGGTGATCGCCGCCATCACAAGCTGCACCAATACCAGCAATCCCTCTGTGATGATCGGCGCGGGCCTGCTGGCGAAAAAAGCTGTCGAGAAGGGCCTGCACAGCAAACCCTACGTCAAAACCAGTCTCGCGCCCGGTTCGCGCGTAGTCACTGAGTACCTGAACAAAGCCGGGCTGACCCCTTATCTTGAAGCCCTCGGTTTCCATCTCGTAGGTTATGGCTGCACCACCTGCATCGGCAACAGCGGCCCGCTGCCGGAAAAAGTCGCTAATGCTGTGAACGAGGGCAATCTCGTCGCCACGGCGGTCGTCAGCAGCAACCGCAACTTTGCCGGACGCATCAACCCAAATGTCAAAGCCAACTACCTCGCATCACCCCCGCTGGTTGTTGCCTACGCACTGGCGGGTACGGTGGATGTAGACCTCAACACCGAGCCGATTGGCACAGGTCAGGATGGCAGCCCAGTCTACCTGCGTGACATCTGGCCGACTCAGCAGGAAATCGTGGATACGGTTCAAAACTCGCTCTCACCCGAAATGTTCAACGAACAGTATGGCAACGTCTATACTGGCAATGAAACCTGGAACAATATCCCCAGCACCAGCGAACCCGTCTACAGTTGGGACGCGGACAGCACTTATATTCAGGAACCACCCTTCTTTATTGATCTCGCGCCTGAAGCACAGCCTGTACAGCCTATCGAAGGCGCGCGTGTACTCGGTTTGTTCGGCGATTCTATTACCACTGATCACATCTCCCCGGCGGGCAGCATCGCTAAAACCAGCCCTGCCGGACGCTTCCTGATCGAAAACGGTGTTGAGCCGAAGGACTTCAACAGCTATGGTTCTCGGCGCGGTAACGACCGAGTAATGACACGTGGCACCTTCGCCAATATCCGCCTGCGCAATCAGTTGCTGCCGGGCACAGAGGGTGGAGTGACACTGCATCTTCCCAGCGGTGAGGACATGGCAATCTACGATGCGGCCATGCTTTACAAGAAGGCCAACACGCCACTCGTTATCCTGGGCGGTGCGGATTACGGCATGGGCAGCAGCCGTGACTGGGCGGCCAAAGGCACCTTCCTGCTTGGGGTAAAGGCCGTCATCGTATCCAGCTTTGAACGCATCCACCGCAGCAATCTGGTCATGATGGGCGTACTACCGCTGCAATTCCAGGACGGCGCGTCATGGCAGTCCCTCGGCCTGACCGGGCACGAAATCTACGACATCATCGGCCTGGACGAAGCCATCCAGCCCGGCCAGACGCTTACCGTCCGCGTGACAGCCAGCGATGGCAGCATGAAGGAGTTCCCGGTCACCTGCCGTATTGATACGCCTGTAGAAGTACAGTATTACAAGAACGGCGGCATCCTTCAGACTGTCCTCCGCAACTTCTTAAAGCAGTAGTTTCATCCAATTACAGGGGCATGGCGACGTATCATGCTCCTGTATATTGTCACGCATTTGCGTACTAATCGAAGTGGGCTAAGATAAATTATGTTGCCCCTTTATGCGTGAGGAAACCCCCTATGAAGCGCCGATTCTTCCTGTTTAAAATCAGCCTCATCATCACAGCATTAGTGTTTGAAATGGCAGTCAGCGCACAGGGCACTTCCATCACTAAAATCCCCCTTCGCAGTAAGGCATATACGATGGTCACATCACCGGATACTCGGCTCATCGCTACCAGTGAACTGGGGGTGATCCATCAGGACGAAGTATTTACTCAGTACCTGCCTATTCATATCTTTGATAGCGAAAACGGTGAGGAGTTGTTCACGCTAGAAGGTCATACGGATTACGCGCTGAGCCTGTCATTTAACACTGATGCCAGTGTGCTTGCTTCTTATCATCCTAATGGCTGGATATACCTGTGGGATACAGCGACAGGTGCGGTACTCCGTGAAATTCGGGCAATCCCTGATATGGGCACGATCCGCTTTATCCCCAACAGCCACCTGCTTGTACAGGCAGCGATCAGTTCTCTGATACCCACAATACTGGTCTGGAATACGGATACAGGCGCGGTTGAATCGGTGTTATTAGATCGTTCCGTCAGCCGGGCTGAAGCACGCAATTCCAGAGAAGAGAACCGGCATTTGCCCAACAACATCGTAGATATGCTGGTCATGCCGGATGGTGAAATCGTTATCACCACCACCGCGATGAACGATATTCTTGCGTGGAACCTTTCCAGCGGGCAGCGGGATCCCCTGCTGTATAACGAGGATAATCGCCTGCCCTATTTCGACCTGCGCACCGTTGCACTTGCCGAAGATGGTGACACGCTTATCTATGCTAATGCCCGCGAAGGCATCGTCTATCTGCAAAGTGTGACCGAAGGCACTATCACACCGATTTATGTGGGGGCATTACCGGCCTCCGCAGTGGCGACCGCCGTAGAAGCCGACGTGATTGCCTGGCTGGGCGGTGAACGCAGCGCGCCAGTCATCTTCATCAGTTCCACCGCAGACCCCACAGCCATCACAGAAATCCCCCTGTTCTCAGATGCGACGCTGCCTACATCCCTTGTCTTCAGTCCTGCCACGGCCACACTGACTGTCTCGCCGGATGGCTCGCGCATCATTGTCGGCGGCTTTGTGAACACAGACGATGCCGAAAACGCCATTCTGGTGATTGAGAACGGGTAAGCACATTAGATCGAGTTCAGAGTAGACCCTGAAAAGACTCGAAAACCACATCACGCTGATTAGAACCAAAAGGATAAATCCCCCTACAATCAAACTTGTCCGACGATGCTGCTTCGGTTTAAGGTCAAAAATCTTCATTGTATTGTGCTCTCTGGTGTTGTACTTGCCCATGTTTATTAAGAATATCACTTCTGTGCTTTCCGCGTCTTAGCGGTTCAGATATTTACTTCTTGCCCTTCGTGGTCCAGAATCTACCGACTGACGACTAGAGACTATAGACTCACAACAGATGACTTACGACACCGCCATCATCGGCGCAGGTGCGGCAGGCCTGATGGCCGCCATCTGGGCAGGCCGCACCAACCCGCAGCACAACATCGTCGCACTGGACAGTGCCCCCAAACTCGGCGCGAAAATCCTCGTCGCGGGCGGCGGACGCTGCAACGTCACCCATGATGTGATAGACGAAAGTGCCTACGCCGGAGCTTCACGCAACGCCATTAAGAAGGTACTGCGCCGCTTCGATGTGCCGCAGACCATCGCCTTCTTCCGCGAGATAGGTGTCGAACTCAAACGCGAGGACACCGGTAAGCTGTTCCCCATCACCGACAGCGCCCGCACCGCACTCAACGCCCTGCTCAGTGCCGCGCGGCAGGCAGGCGTAGAACTACAGCACCCGCGCCGTGTCGAGACCGTCGAAAAGTATACCGACGGCTTTCGCATCAACGGCACATGGGGCAGCCTGCAAGCGCGGCAAGTGATCCTGGCAACAGGTGGCCGCGCCTTGCCTAAGTCCGGCTCGGATGGTCATGGCTACACCATCGCCCGTGCATTGGGACACTCGCTCACACCGCGCATCTTCCCGGCACTCGTCCCGCTCACCCTCCCGCGTGACCATTTCCTGTGCGCGCTCAGCGGCGTAACGGTCAACGCCATGCTCGATCTCTATACGGGCACAGGTAAGCGGCTTGTTTCATTCACCAATTCGACCCTTTGCACCCATTTCGGTCTCTCCGGCCCTTCAGCACTGGATATAAGCCGCTACTTCATCGACACGCAGCACAGCGACCCGCGGACGGTGCTGGCGATCAACTGGCTGCCCGGCACAGATGGTGAACAGCTCGAAAGGAACTTACAGCAGGCAGGCAAAACCTCGCTGCTCCGGCACTTCAGCACGGCCCTGCCAGAGCGCCTCTTGCGCGCCCTGTGCGATCATGCGGGAGTCGCACCTGCCACTCCCGCCGACCAGTTGACCCGCCCGCAGCGTAAAGCATTAGTGCAAACCTTCACCCGCCTCCCGCTGCCCATCACGGGCAATCGCGGTTTTACTTATGCTGAGGTCACAGCGGGAGGTGTACCCCTCTCGGAGCTTCATCTCAACACGATGCAATCCCGTGTCTGCCCCGGCCTCTATCTCTGTGGCGAAATCTGCGATGTGGATGGGCGCATCGGCGGCTATAACTTTCAATGGGCGTGGTCAAGTGGTTACGTGGCAGGCGTTTCAGCAGGCAGTCCGATTTAACCCGGCATACGCTTGGCGTTTTGCTGTTTACAACGCATAATTACCCTCATGACTGATACTAAACCCCATGTAATGATCTACACTGACGGCGGCGCAAAGCCGAACCCTGGCCCCGGTGGATGGGCGGCCTTACTTATCTACACGGATATTGAGAAAGAACTGAGCGGCGGTGCGCGCAGCACCACCAATAACCAGATGGAACTCACCGCTGCTATTGAAGCCCTTGAAGCACTCAGACAGCCCTGCCATGTCACCATTTACACGGACAGCGAATACCTTAAAAAAGGGATCACCGAGTGGCTTCCCAGCTGGATAAGGAAGAACTGGCGTACCGCCAGTGGGCAGCCCGTGAAAAATCAGGACTTATGGGAACGCCTCCACGCGGCGGCTCAACGCCATGATGTGCAGTGGGGGTGGGTGCGTGGCCACGCTGGAAACGAGTTTAACGAGCGTGTCGATCAGCTTGCGACTGAAGCCCGCATACGAATCCAATCAAAGTAGCTACTGCTGGATATTTTGTGTTATAGTGTGGCCTCTCTGCCGTTCCTGTAGGGGTATGCCATCCCCTCATCGCATAATGGAGTCCGCTTAACTCATGCCTACTTATGCCCGGCGTGTAGAAACCTTTGGCACGACGATCTTCACCGAGATCAACGACCTCGCCCGCGAGTCTGATGCGGTTAACCTGGGTCAGGGCAGGCCGGACTTCGATGGCCCACAGGAAGTCTCGGAAGCCCTCGCCCGCGCCACCCTCAACATGCCCGGCATAAACCAGTACGCGCCCGGTCATGGCACGCTTGATCTGCGCGAAGGTCTTGCCCGTCATGCCCAGCGCTTCTACAACCTGGATATAGATCCGCTGCGTGGCACACTGGTCACCCCCGGTGCTACTGAGGCGGTTTTCTGTTCCATTATGGGCCTGGTAGACCCCGGTGAAGAGGTGATTATTGTCGAGCCATTCTTCGACAGTTACCCGCCGGGCGTGATTATGGCGAATGCCAAACCGGTATATGTCTCGCTGCACCCCCCTGACTGGACGTTCGATCCTGCTGAGCTGCGAGCAGCATTTAACGCTAATACACGCGCGATCATTATCAACACACCCAACAATCCCACCGGGCGTGTATTCACCCGCGCCGAACTGCAAATGATCGCCGACCTGTGCCTGGAATTCGACGTGCTGTGTATCTCTGACGAGGTATACGAGCATCTGGTTTTTGAAGGACACCAGCACATCCCTATTGCCACCCTGCCCGGCATGTTCGAGCGTACCGTCGCCATCGGCAGCGCGGGCAAGACCTTCGGCATGACAGGCTGGAAAATCGGCTGGGTTTATGGCCATCCTGATCTGGTCGAGGGTGTACGCCGGGCACACCAGTTCGTCAGCTTTGCCACCAATCACCCGGCACAGAAAGCCGTCGCCCATGCATTTGCCATGGAGCACGACTATTTCGAGGAATACCAGACACTCTATACCACCAAGCGCGAACTGATGATGCAGGCGTTGAATGCCGCCGGGTTGAAGTCTATCCAACCGGAAGGAACTTACTTCGTCATGGCGGATTTCTCCGATCTGTTTGATGGCGATGATGTGGCCTTTTCCAAATATCTGATTACCGAGATTGGGGTAGCGGGCATACCCCCATCAGCGTTCTTCAGCGAAGCACACAAACATCTGACACGCAATCATGTGCGATTCGCATTCTGCAAAAGTGACGAAACACTGCGCGAGGCAGGTGAGCGCATGGCGAAATTGAGACGATAAGTTACAGGCAAAGTAATGATGTCCAAAAAATCCAAAGACAAGTTATTGACCACATATCTGAATACCCCGCCTGATGAGTTTATCGGGCTGCTGGTGCATGATGTGCGCGGGCCGTTGAGTGGGATCATCTCCGCGGCCAAGCTCATGGATGTGCTGCTGACGGAAGACAGCGATCTCAACCATGAGCAGATGGAAGAGATCGTGAAGATCATCCAGAAAGCGGCCAGTAATATGCGCGTCGTGCTGGATACTGCTATCGAGTATGACCGTCTCCAACCACGTGTACCTCTTGAAAAGACGAGCGACTGACACCGGACAGTTGCCAGAAGTTCCCCGAAAACTGTACACTGGAAGAACTGACCGTTGATACAAAGGCCAGACCTTTATGGTTACACATGAAACCCAACAGCCTGCGGCGGTAGAGCTGCCTGCCACGCCGCAGATTCACGACACGATCCTGGGCACGATGGGCAACACACCGTTGGTGCGCCTTAACCGGGTCACACGCGGGGTGCGCGCGCAGATGATCGCCAAAGTCGAGTATTTCAACCCCGGCGGCTCGGTCAAAGACCGCATCGGCATCACCATCATAGAGGATGCCGAGCGCCAGGGTTTGCTCAAGCCGGGCGGCACTGTCGTTGAGGCCACCTCTGGGAATACGGGTGTTGGGCTGGCGATTGCCGCGATCCTCAAGGGTTACAAGTCTGTCTTTATCATGCCAGACAAGATGAGCGACGAGAAGATCCGCGTGCTGCGGGCCTATGGCGCACGGGTGGTGGTCACACCTACCAATGTCGAGCCAGAAGACCCGCGCAGCTATTACAGCGTCGCGCGCCAGATCGTTGAGGATACACCCAACAGCATCCTCGCCAACCAGTATCATAACCCGGTTAATCCCCTTACCCACGAGGAAACCACCGGGCCGGAGATCTGGCGGCAGACCGCCGGGCAGGTAGATGTCTTCGTGTGCGGGATGGGCACGGGGGGCACGATCACCGGCGTGGGACGTTACCTGAAGCGCATGAACCCCAAGATTCAGGTGGTGGGCATCGACCCGATTGGCTCCGTCCTGTACGACTACTTCTATACTGGCCGGATGAGCGAAGCGCACAGCTACAAGACCGAAGGCATCGGTGAGGACTTCATCCCCTCGAACTACGACTTCGACGTGATCGACGATATGGTGCGTGTGAGCGACAAAGAGTCGTTCCTGATGACGCGCCGTCTTGTCCGCGAGGAAGGCATGTTCGTAGGCGGGTCGTGCGGGACCGCCGTCGCCGGGGCGATCCGTTACGCCAACGAGCACAACCTGGGCGCGGACAAGATGGTGGTCGTGCTGCTGCCCGACAGCGGATCACGTTACCTGAGCAAGCTCTTCGACGACAACTGGATGCGCGAGAACC
>JBGSXK010000293.1:0-3592 GCA_041751455.1 Anaerolineae bacterium | reverse complement strand
CTACATGGACATTGGCACCGCCAAGCCCACACCTGAGCAGCAGGCGCAGGCCCCACATCATCTGCTGGACATCGTCAACCCGGATGAAAACCTGACCCTCGCTGAATACCAGCGAATGGCATACAGCATGATTGAGGCTGTTCACCAGCGTGACCGTCTGCCGCTGCTGGTCGGCGGCACCGGCCAATACATCACAGCAGTGACCGAAGGCTGGTCAATCCCTGAAGTGCCCCCCAACCTCCAACTCCGTGCAGAATTAGAGGCTTTCGCTGCACAACATGGCTCAGAGTTGCTTCACCAGCGTTTGCAGCAGGGCGACCCTGCTGCTGCACAGGCCATTCATCCTCGTAATGTGCGGCGTGTCATTCGGGCGTTAGAGGTCTTTATAGAGACAGGCGAGCCTATCAGCAAGCTCCAGCAAAAGCAGCCTCCACCCTACCGCATTTTGACCTATGGGCTCACACTGGAACGCGATAAACTCTATGAACGCGCCGATCAGCGAGTTGACAGCATGATGGCACAGGGCTTTATCCAGGAAGTGCGCCGCCTGCTGGATATGGGCTATAATCGCAAGTTGCCCGCTATGAGTGGCCTGGGTTATGCTCAACTGGCCGCTCATCTCCTGGACAATATACCCCTGGCAGAAGCGGTTGAGAACACCAAGACAGTAACCCATGATTTTATCCGGCGGCAGTATACGTGGTTCAAAGGGCATGACAATGGCATCCTTTGGCACGATGTCGCACATATGGATTTTGATCTGTTGATTAAGCAAGCCGCGCATTGGCTGCAAGAAGGATAAATGCGTTATTTTAGTCGCTCAGATAACCCTAATGCTCTGGTTGGCATCTTTTTGCTCATTTTGCTGGCTGTATTCATCGGGCCGTCCATGTTGCCCCGTATCGCTTCTTCCATTTCTCCGGCCATAGATGAGGGTGTACCCTGCGCCTGGTTGCGCAGCGGCGGCCAACTTGCCTATCACCAGTCCTTGATCGGGCGTGCAGCGCAGAATCCGATTCGTCTTGCCGTAAGAGCCAGTCCGGTGCCCGCCACCGCCGAAGGCACTCTCTCCATCAGCATCACCATTGCTAACGAATCGCTGGGGACGATTCCCATTGTCTATAATCCTGCACAGGTGATTGTTGGGGATAACGGTACCAGCGGCCTGGGTATCATCTTCACGCCCAACAGCCCTCTGAGTACCGGTGCGACACGTAGCGATCCTCCCAGTTTTCCGGAAAGTGATATTCGTATGTTGGGGCCGCGCCAGCGATGTGTACATCGCGTTAATTTTTCTGCGGCACAACTGGGTGCAGACCCCGCCCTTGCCAGCGGCGGGTCACAGGTGCGGGCGTTTTATCGCATCAATACAGCAGGTCAGGTAGTCGCCAACCCTGCGGCCACCGCAATTTACCCTGACCAGGGATTAAACAAAGTGCCCAATGGGATCATCGAATCGCTACCCGTGCCTATCCCCTTATCCAACCAGTAAACCTTATACTAAACCTGGCACAAGGATTGATTGTAGTATAATAGGATCATCAACGATTTCTACCGACACGCCGCCAGCGTGAACACACCAGGTGTAGAGAGTGCTATGACTGAGAAACAAACCGAAAAACCCATTCTCGTTATCCGCGACAACAATAACATCCCGGAACAGCACCTGACGATGGATAAAGAGATCATCACCCTGGGGCGCGGGGAAGAATGTGACATTGTGTTGGATGAACGCCAGATTTCGCGCCAGCATATCCGCATCTTCAAAGAAGGTCACAAATTCTACGTGGAAGACCTGGAGAGCAAAAATGGCACTTGGGTCAACGGCCAGCAGCTTAAAGGCGCACGGGAAATTGGCGACGGTGACGAGATTCAACTGGCGTTGGTCGTGCGCATCCAGTTTATTGGTTCTGGCGCGACAGCTCCCCTGCCCTTCGACCCGCCCTCTAATATCGTCGGTGGGCGGTTGCACCTGGATAGAGAAGGCCGTCGTGTCTTTATTGGCGAAATAGAAATTGACCCGCCGCTCAGCCTGCCACAGTATCGTCTGCTGGAACTGCTCTATAACCAGCGTGGACGTATCTGCACCCGCGACGAGGTGGTTGAAACTGTGTGGCCAGAGGCAATGGGCGACGGAGTAAGCGAACAGGCTATTGATGCGCTGGTACGCCGTTTGCGTGATCGCCTCTCAGAGATTGACCCTGACCGCAACTATATTGTGACAATTCGTGGGCACGGCTTCCGCCTGGAAAATCCGGCGTAGCAGAATAAAACGGGCGCTGCTACAGCGCCCCTTATCTGTATACCCTCTGTTGTCTGGCTTTAGACCAGCTTCATGCTTTCCATTTGATCGTGCAGC
Source organism: Anaerolineae bacterium (assembly GCA_041751455.1). Taxonomy (GTDB): domain Bacteria; phylum Chloroflexota; class Anaerolineae; order Aggregatilineales; family Phototrophicaceae; genus JAIOHN01. The sequence goes on along the minus strand of JBGSXK010000293.1, from coordinate 1,233 downwards.
CCACAGGTGGTGTAGAGGTCACCACAGGAGCATGGCCGGACAGCAAGCTATCCAGCGCATCGCGTAAATAAGTATGCTTCACCGCTTCCGGTTCCTCGTGGTTATCATCAATCGCACCATGATAACGGAGTGTACTGGTCTGGTCGAATAAAAACACTTCTGGGGTACGCTGCGCGCCATAGGCACGGGCGACAGCCTGCGACTCATCATACAGGTAGGGCACATTAAAGTTCTTTTCCTGCGCCCGCGCTTTCATGCTCTCAAAATTATCATCCGGGTACTTCTCAGCATCGTTAGCGCTGATCGCCACCACCTGGACACCCTGAGCTGCATAATCCCGCTGGACCTGGAGGATACGATCTTCCCAACCCCGTGCGTAAGGACAGTGATTGCACGTAAAGATGACGGCCAGGGCCTTCTTATCTGCATAATCAGACAGGCTGTGAGTTTTCCCATCCACACCCGGCAGGTCGAACGGCGCAGCTTTTGTAATAGGAGCGGTTGTAGTCATTTTTCCTCCTTAGAACCAAGTAAATCGACTTATCCGGTCTCCACCTGTTGCAAGGCGCGCCGGATTACGGCCACAGGCGGCAGCGGCGAGATGCGTCCATCCTCGCGGCGATACGCACGGCAGGTAAGACTGTAGTAAGCATTAGCTGGCGGTGGATCAATATCATGCCCGTTTACCCGAATCGTAGGGGAGCCTACAAAGCGCCATTCCTGCGCCTGCTCCTCAGTTTCCACCCTGATGATTTCGATAGAAGCAGCGATTTTTTCTTCCGCAAGCACCTGTTGCAGACGTTCTAAAGCCGCCTCATGAGAGGGGCAATCCTCAAAATAGAGAAATTGTATCTGCATAACTTACTCACCTGTACCTGTGTGACAGTTCGTCTTCTAGACACACTTTACCCGTCCGATCTTACAGGATCTGGTTCAGTATAATTTCGCCAACACCGTTTTGATACAGCCAGAGGCCGTTGGTTTGCCCGTCAAAACTTGGCTCACCGCCCAGCGCCCCACCCAGCTTAAAACCCGAAGCAAGGCCAATACCATACAGGTGAGGAAGCGGTTGCTCATGCTTATCCATAACCTGCCCCATCTGGTTCACCAGTGGCAGTGGCCCTTCCTGCTGACACAGCAGTTCAATTTGTGTGCCATCCACAGCATAAATCGGCAGCACGTTGGGGCGATAACCAAACGCCGGTATGATAATCGCCGCTTCATCCAGCAGCG
>JBGSXK010000292.1:0-8216 GCA_041751455.1 Anaerolineae bacterium | reverse complement strand
CGATACCTATCTGGTGCAGTACACTCCAAAGGATGATCTGATTTTCAACTGTACGGCACGTAATCTGGAATACGTGCTTTCGGCTATATCGGATGGCGCCGGAATTGCCTCGAAAATTTCATTCGAGATGCTGCGTTGGATGTGTGCCGTGCGCGATTACCGCGCAGGTCTGGAGCCGGAATGGATACGGGATAAGCTCGGTTTGAGTGAGGCAAGCTGGGTAGAAACCTTCAATAAGATAAAGCAGTTGGCCGCGCAGCAGGCTGCTGAAGGGCGGGGGTAGTATCAAAAATGTAAAAATTTCTGTGTTTTATGTGAATTAATGTACATTAGGGAGAGTCGTTGTGTTACAATTATGAAATACTATCGAGTGAAAGCAACGCGAGGACATGCTTCTCTTAGTCGTGGATGATAATCCTGACATTATTTCGTTAGTGACTACGATGGCGCGCCGGATATTTGACCCTGATGACTGCCAGATTATCTCTGGAAGAAACGGCTTGGAAGGGCTTGACTTGCTGCAAATTACGCAGCCTGTACCTGATGTGATTATCAGTAATCTGCGTATGCCACAAATGGATGGTTTGACTTTTTTGCGTGAAGTGAGATCGCACGTGGAATGGTCTAAGATTCATCTGGTCATGATGAGTGCGACACAAACCGCCGAGGCACGCGGCGCGGCTGAGGCCAGCGGCGCGGAGTTTTACCTGGGCAAGCCCTTTACGCTTAACGACCTCAAAAACGTGCTGACCAGTTTCCCCCCCACCTAACTTCGTCAATAGACCCGCAGCAGCAAGCCTTTGAGATAAGCCCCCTCTGGGAAGGTAAGGGCGACAGGATGATCGTCGCCCGGCCCCAGGTGCCTGAGGATTTGCGCCTGACGACCACTATCGGCCAGCGCGCCAAAAACGATCTTCTGGAACAGATCGGGGCTGATCGCGCCCGAACAGGAGAAGGTCATCAGAGTGCCACCGGGTTTGACCAGCCTGAAGCAGTGCAGGTTGAGGTCCTTATAACCGCGTGCCGCACGATCTACCTGCTGCTTGTTGTGCGCGAACTTGGGTGGGTCGCAGACAACAGCGTCAAACTGGTCACCACGTGCAAGTGCCTCCCGCAGGTAATCGAAGGCATCAGCCTGGATATATTCGGCGGTGCCAGTAGGGTTCAGATGTAAATCGTTCAGTTCGTGATTTTTGCGGGCCAGCGAGAGCGCATCTTCCGAGCTATCCACATTGACCGCGTGGACATCTCGCATCCGTGAGGCGAGGATGTTGAACCCGCCAGTGTAGGCGAACAGGTTGAGTAAATGAGGGGTAGCCGCTTCAGGTTCATAATGACTGAGTGTGTCGGCGAACAATTTACGATTCTCACGCTGGTCAAGGTAAAACCCTGTTTTGTGCCCGTTGCGCACATCAACAAGTAGTTTGGCCTCTTCATGGATGGTAATCAACTGAGGTGGGTTTTCACCCAGGAGCAGGCCCTCCTCGTGTTTTAAGCCTTCTTTCCCACGTACATCCACATCGCTGCGTTCGTAAATGCCTTTAATGGACATTCCTGCTTTGTCGAATTCCTCAACGAGTAGCTCAGCAATCCACTTTTTTTGCTGGTTGATGTGCAGCGTTAACGCCTGTAACACCAGATATTCGCCGTAACGGTCTACGATAAGACCAGGGAGGTAATCATTTTCGGCATTCACAATTCTATGTGCGACATTAAACTCTGGCTTCTGATAACGCCCCTCAATGGCCCGTTTGAGCATTCGCCGCCACCAGTCCTCGGTGATCGGCTCATCCTGCCAGGTTAAAATACGCACCTGAATCTGTGACTTAGGGTTCCAGTAGCCACGCGCCAGAAAGCCGCCATCTTGTGCAAGTACGGTCACAATGTCGCCAGAGGCTGCGCCCTGCGCTTTGTCAATCGCGCCGGAGAAAATCCAGGGATGCTGGCGCAGGATCGACTTTTCACGGCCTCGGTGAATGGTGACAGTGCCTTCAGACATAGAAGTTTCCTTAAGAAGTTAGCGCGAGATAAAACGTACGCAGGCTGAGGATGATAATCACGATAGCGACCAGCAGCATCAGGCGGCGTGCGGCCAGGTGCTTACTGATGTAAGCTGCGAAGGGTGCAGCCACCACACCGCCGATCACCAGACCGATCACGGCCGTCAGATGAACCTGTCCCATCACCGCAAAGAACGTAAGTGCTTGCAGCAGCGTGACAAAAAACTCGGCAGTATTGACCGAGCCAATGACGAAGCGCGGTTCACCGCCACGCGCCAGCAGTGTCGAGGTCACAATTGGCCCCCAACCGCCCCCACCAATGGCATCAAAGAAGCCACCTGCCAGCGCCAGCGGTGTAATACGACTGGCAGCAGGGATCATGGATGCCTCCCGCAAAGCCTTGAAGAGAATGATTGCGCCCATGCCCATCAGGTAAATGGCAACGGCGGGCTTGATGATCTCCGTGGGAATACGAGTCAGCACCAGCGCACCCGTGATGCCGCCGATGACCCCTGGAATTGCCAGTTTTCGTACAAGATCACGCTGTATATTGCCAAAGCGGATGTGCGCCAGTGCTGAACTGATACTGGTAAATATCCCGGCGGTATGTACGGTGGCGCTGGCAAGCACGGGGGGGATGCCAAAGTTCAGCAAGAAAGTCGTTGAGCTGACTTTGTAGCCCATTCCCAGGCTGCCATCAATGAGCTGCGCCAGAAAACCCACTATCACAAAAACCGCAACCTGGCTGATGTCGTCTGTCATCAAGGGAAAACCTTGTTTGCGCCGTGCCTGATTTCAGGCGCAAAACATAACAGCAGGTCAGGGGAAAAGCAAGCGGGAAAAGGGCAGCAGCGCTGCTGCCCTACCATTAAAGCATATTTCTGAACTCGTCCTCGCTAAGGATGGGTATACCCAACTCAGTGGCTTTTGCCGCTTTGCTCCCCGGCGAATCGCCCACTAAGACATAGCTGGTCTTTTTGCTGACACTGCTCGTCACCTTACCCCCATGTGCTTCAATGAGCGCTGTCGCCTCGTCGCGGCTCATGGTGGGCAGCGCGCCTGTGAGGACAAACGTTAACCCGGCCAGTGAGTCACCCGCAGCAGTTTTTTGCTCTGCGTGCATCCTGACGCCGGCCAGGCGCATCTTTTCCAGAATGCGCTGGTTGTTGGCATCAGCAAACCACTCCACAATATTCTGTACCAGGATAGGGCCAAGCCCTTCAATACGGATCAGAGGGCTGGCGGCATGAACCAGCCTCTGCAATGGGGCTGCGAGATACACAAGCCCATTCGGTGTGGCCTCGGCCAACGGCTTGAACAACCGCATCAAACGGGGTTCAAGTTCATGAGTGTTAAGGTAGCGCGGTGCGAGTTCAATCAGTGGGTTACGCAGACGTTCCAATGCACGATTAATCTCTTCACTCTGGGGATCTGGCCTGCTCTGTGCAGCCTGGATTAACGGGGAAGCAGCCTGAAAAAACACCTCTTCTGCTTCCCGGACTGGGCGGGCGGTTTCTATGAGCGCTGTCACTGAACTAAACTCATTTGCCAGCAGGGTGGCCACCGTACTTCCTACACCATCAATGCCTAATGATGTGATGAATTGTGGAAGGGGACGTTGTTTGGCGGCTTCAATCGAGGCCAGCAAATTTGCGACTTTTTTATCGGCAAATTTTTCCAGCTCCAGCAGTGGGTCTGGTGTGAGGTAAAAAATATCAGCCTCGTCCGTAATGATGCCTTTATCAATTAGCGTCTTGACGGTCTGTGGCCCCATACCCTCAATATCCATCGCGCCGCGTGACACAAAAAATTCTACCCGGCGGAAAACACGCTCCGGGCAGTGAGGGTTCGGGCAGATATAATCAACTGCCCCTGCGGGCTGGATCACGGGCGTATCACAGAAGGGGCAGGTTTCTGGTGGTATGATAGGCTGCTCATCTCCAGTGCGGTTGGCCACTACCGGGCCTACGACATAGGGAATGACATCCCCGGAACGCTTGATAATCACGCTATCGCCCAGGCGAATATCCAGCTTCTCGATCAGATCATAATTGTGCAGGCTGGCATTAACGACGGTCACGCCGCCAACGAAAACAGGCTCTAACTGCGCAGTAGGTGTGATTTTGCCCGTACGTCCAATGTTCACGGTCACACCGAGGATGCGGGTAGTCGCTTCCTGCGCTGCGAATTTATAGGCAATCGCGCCACGCGGGTCTTTTCCCACCACACCTAGCTCATCGGCCATGCGCAAGTCATTGACCTTGATTACCACACCATCAATTTCGTAATCCAGTGTGTTCCGGTGAGATTCCCACGTGGGTAACTGCTGGATAATGTCGGATAATGTGGGATAGAGGCGGGATTCTGGTGGGATATGAAATCCCATATCCCGCAGGAAATCCAGCATTTCCCACTGACTCCTGAGGTTTAATCCCACACTATCCAGCACGTTATAAATATATGCTGTGAGCGGACGTGAGGCGGTAATACGCGATTCCTTCTGCTTTAACGTACCCGAAGCGGTGTTGCGCGCGTTTACATAGAGAGGTAGCTCGTCTTCAGCCTGTTTCCGGTTGAGTGCTTCAAAGTCATGTTTAAGAAACAGAACTTCACCACGGACGACAAGGCGCTCAGGTGCCGGGGGCGCATCTCTGTGGATGGGGATACGCAGCGGTACAGTTCTGATGGTTTTGACATTGGCAGTGACATCATCGCCGATTTCACCACTGCCGCGTGTAGCGGCTTTGGTCAGGACACCATTTTCGTAAGTGATGACAATGGTCAGGCCATCCAGTTTGGGTTCCAGTACATAATCCAGCGCTACGCCGGAGGGCAGCAGACGGCGATTACGCTCTTCCCACGCACGCAGGTCGGTTTCGCCGAAAGCATTAGCAAGGCTGAGTACAGGTCTGGGGTGAATGATTTTTGGGAAACCCTCTGACAGATCGCTGCCGGTGCGCTGGGTAGGGGAATCGGGAGTGATGAGTTCCGGGTGTGCATCCTCAAGGGCATACAGTTCATGATAGAGGCTGTCATACTCTGCGTCCGTAATCACGGGATCACTGAGTACGTTATAGCGATAAATATGGTAGTTCAACTGGTCGCGCAGTTCGGCAGCCCGCGCGGCAAAATCCTGCGTCATGTATTGGACTCCTGTTAAGGAATGGCTTCTAAAAGTTGTTGAGTACGGTCATTTTCGGCAGCCCATCCACTCTGGCCGTTATTCGCCTGCACCTGCCACCAGGTGAGTTCATCTACCTGCTGTGGGCCGCCAATGACCGTGAATGTATCACCCGGATCACCTCCAAAGACGATACTTTGATTTGTGCCTGGTGCAAGGCGAATATTAATCCTGCTGACGCTGACCACGCGCACCCTGCCTCCCACAGCAATGACAATAGGTGTAGGGGTGAATGTGCCCGTAGGGACAAGTGTCGGGCCTTCCAGCGCCAGGGTAGCTGGAACAGGCTGGGCAGCTTCAATGAGTGGTGCAGTGGGTGTGGTTTGTGCGACTTGCGGACGTTCTGGTGATGCACTGGGTGCGGCGGTGACAATAATGATTTGGGGATTGCCCCCCGCCACATAGCTGGGGCCACCGAGATAAAGGACCAGGAAGATAATAACGCCCGCGATGCCCATCACCACCAACAGCATCAGGATGAGTGACCACAGGGGCAGGTACAGGCCGCTGCGTGCCATGTCACGTTTGCGTTTACGTGGAGTATAGGGCACATATCCCGGCGGAGGCTGGTACTCCGCCTGAGAGGGTGTACGCCTCTTCGGTTTGACTGCCTGTGGGCGGTCTTCCTCCGGCAGAGAAGGTGGTGGCGGTGGTTGGTTTGTCATCACTGACCCCGGTTTTTTATCCAACTTGTAAAACGCTCTAATGACCAGGTGTTTATAACACACTCTGGCTCTACCCAGCCACGCCGCGCAGTGATGACTCCAAACGCCATCAAGTCCATTTCCTCGGCACGATGCGCATCCGTGTTAATCGAGAGCGGAATGCCCATCTGCACGGCGCGGCGGGCGTATTGCGCTTCCAGGTCAAGGCGGTGTGGGTTAGCATTAATTTCCAGTGCGGTGCCATACTCCAGTGCGGCTTTGAACACTGCATCCATATCGAGATCAGCAGGATCCCGATCAGGGATCAACTGGCCGCGTGGGTGGCCGATGAGATCCACATGCGGGTTGCGGATAGCATTGAGCAAGCGCTGTGTCACAATACCACGTTCCTGGCGCAAACCAAAATGCAGCGAAGCAACAACAAAGTCCAACTGTGCCAGCACCTCGTCGGGGTAATCCAGCGTGCCATCGGTGCGAATGTCTAATTCAATGCCATGGAAGATTTTAATATCGTCTCCCATATCCGCATCCACCTGTCGAACTTCCTGCTGCTGCTGCATCAGGCGGTCAACGCTGAGGCCATTGGCGATGGATGAATATTGCGAGTGGTCAGTAATGACGATGAACCTGCGCCCGCGCTGGCGGGCGGCCTCGGCCATTTCGCGCACACTCAGGCGACCATCGCTCCAGGTGGTGTGCATGTGCAGGTCGGCTTGGATATCGTTGAGGGTAATCAGGGTGGGGAGCTTACCCGTGCGGGCGGCCTCGAATTCGCCATCGTCCTCGCGCAGTTCGGGTGGTATCCAGGGCAGGCCGACCATTGAATAGACTTCTTCCTCCGTCGCGCACAGGATTTTCTCGGCATCCTCGACAATACTGCCGCCGGAGTCTACAGGGCTGAAGGCGTGTTCATTGAGGCTGTAGCCTTTTTTGAGTGCCAGTTCGCGCATTTTGATGTTGTGCGCCTGACTGCCAGTGAAGTAATTGAGGGCAGTACCCCAACGGGCTTTTTCCAGTATGCGCAGATCGACCTGAAGACCATTATGTAGCTCGACAGAGCTTTTAGTCGGCCCGTGACCATGGATGCGGGCGACATTAGGCATGGTGACAAAGGCATCCATGATGGGGGCAGCGTTGTCGCTGGCAATCAGTAAATCCACATCCCCAATAGTGGGTCTGCCCCGGCGGATGCTTCCGGCTATCGCACCTTCAATTGCGCCGGGCATTGCCAGCAGGATATTGAGAATAGCCTGTGCAGCAGGCATTGCAATGCCCAGAGGGGTGCGACCTGTTGCACGTTGTTCCAGCGAGATGATGCCTTCGAGAATTTTCTGCTCGCTTTTCTCACCCATCTTGGGCAGATCGCGCAGCTTCCCGCTTTCGGCAGCGACTTTCAACTGCTCAATGCTGATAATATCCAGCGACTCCCAGAATAATTTGGCTTTTTTGGGGCCAACCCCATTGATGCGCATGACATTGACTAAGCCTGGTGGAATTTCGTTTTTAAGGCGCTCATAAAATTCCAATTGGCCGGTTTCCAGCATCTCGTTGATTTTATCGGCCAGGGTTTTGCCGATATTGGGCAGGTCGGTAAGGCCATTTTCAGCAGCGATAGCGTGCAGGTCACGCGGGAGTTCGCGGATGGTTTCGGCGGCACGGCTGTAGGCGAGATAACGGTGAATGCTCTCGCCTTTGATCTGGAGCATATCAGCGATGTTTTCAAATGTTTCGGCGATTTCACGGTTAGTCAGCGTTGGCAAGGTGTTTTCCCTTCAGATTTTGATGACTGTTCTTAAAGTAACCGAAACCCGCCGCCCGCGAGGATAGCGCACACTGTTAACCGTGTCTTCACGCCGTGCAGCTATCCCATGTTTCCAGTGATAACGTGCTTCCCCGCTTAAGATTAGCAGGCTGCCGGGTTCAAGCATTAAGGAGACGTGCTCCTGATCTTTTGTGAAGTCCATTATACAACCTGAGCCGAGGCTGAGGGAGACAATGACGTTGCCAAAGCAGGGTTCACAATCAATATGTGGGCTAATGCCCTGGCCGGGTTGGTACTCATTGATGATGACTTGATCGGCTTTAGCAGGCATCCAGCCACTTTGATGAACTTGCTCAGCCAGTGCCTGAAGCCAGTTCGGCAGATGCCCAAGATAGAGGCTGTTGTCAATCACACGGCGGCGATAATCATACTTATAGCCATAGTGCTGGACACGGCGTTTCAGGTCAGTGAGCCAGGGGTGCTGGTCGATCTGGTGCAGAAGCGAGATTTGCTCAGAGGGTGTAAGATAATTGTTTCCATAAGATAATCCCCTGATTGGATTGTCCATATCATTCACCTTTGCAGCGTTGAACATGTGTTCTATTATA
>JBGSXK010000291.1:0-3473 GCA_041751455.1 Anaerolineae bacterium | reverse complement strand
TGGCGGCATTTATCATCACTTATGGGGGCATGTACGTACCGCGCCGTGTAAGCGCAGCACCTCAGGCCCGGCAAATCCACCTGCTGACCTATAACCTTAAGTCACAGCAGGAAGACCTGCAAGGGCTGACCGATGTAATTCGTGCGGTCAATGCTGATGTGGTGGCGCTGCAAGAACTGAGCACGGCGGCGGCGGCCTATCTGACGGTAGAGTTCGCCACCGAATATCCCTATCAGGCGCTGCACGCTCTGCCCGGCCAGCCAGTGCCCGGCCAGGGGGTACTCAGCCGTTACGAGATCACGGCAGATCGTTACTGGCTGATTCATCTGGGACACCAGCGCGTCACGCTGCTGGTAGAGGAAACCTCCCTGGCCCTCTATAATGTCCACCCCGTACATCCTTTTGTCAGCCGCGATGGGTTTGCGTGGCGCAAACAGGAAATTGATAATATCCTGGCGCACACCACGCGAGAAAATCATCCGGTCATCCTGATGGGGGACTTTAACATGACTGATCAGTCGGCGGAGTATGGGCGGTTAGCCGCGTTGTATACTGATGCGTATCGGGCGGTGGGGTGGGGACTGGGGTTCACCTTTCCCACCCTTCCCGATGAAAACGCCCAGATCATCAGGCGTTTAGGTCTACCCGGCACTTTAACGATACCGCCGCTAGCCCGGCTGGATTATGTCTTTCATGATGCCGCTTTCACCAGCCTGAAAGCGCAGGTATGGCGCGACAGCGGCGGCTCTGACCATCGCCCCTTGTCGGTGAGACTGGCATTGAATCCGCACCCCGCCAGTGGATAAAATAGATGCAGGTAGGCTTCCGTGCTGCTGTGAGCACAGAAAGATGAGTGCATGTTCGCTAATTCTGAGTCATTGCCTTCGCTGCGGCGTTTCTGGCCAATGGCACTGGCCGCCGGGAGCACCTTTTTATTGTTGAGCTGGCGGGGCGGACGTAAACGTCGTGCGCGGCATTTCACCCTGGCAACCTATAATTTGCAGGGCTTTGAAACTCGTCTTGATTCGCTGATGGCTGTTATTCACGAGCTGGATGTGGATATTCTGGCCCTTCAGGAACTGAGCACTGCGGCCGCGACACGTATTCGGCAGGATTTCGCTGAAGAATATCCATACATGGCGCTGCATCCCGACGACACACAGCCTATCGATGGGCAGGGGGTGCTCAGCCGTTATCCGATTGAAGACAGCCAGTACTGGATGGGCACCATGGGCTACCAGCGGGCGGTGATCCGCATCAAGCAGCAGCCACTCACCCTCTTTAATGCCCACCCACCCACACCGCTTACGACCAGCTACGCCCAGCGCGCCCAGGAAATTACTGATCTGCTCCAGCGCGCGCATAATACATCCGGCCCAATCATCCTGGCCGGGGACTTCAATATGGAGGAATGGTCAGAGGATTACGCGCGCATCACAACCTATTATGATGATATTTACACGGAGGTAGGGCGCGGACGGGGGTATACCTTCCCTGACTCCGTCGGCGGTATACCGGCCCTGTCCTGGTTTGCGCGCCCGATGGTACGGCTGGATTACATCTTCCATAACAAACACATCCACCCGATTAAGGCGTATGTCTGGCCGCGTTCCGGCGGCAGCGATCACCGTCCGGTACGGGCGCGCCTGATGCTGAAAAACTAAACTAGCCCAGTGTCGCCAGTTCATCCTCAGTAGCCGTGAGGCCGAGGATATTGTATCCGGCATCCACATGTAATATTTCCCCTGTGACCGCGCTGCTGAGGTCAGAGGCCAGCCAGAGCGCTGCGTTGCCCACTTCTTCCTGTGAAACCAGCTTGCGCAGCGGGGCGGCCTTCTCTGAATATTTAAGCATAAGCCGGAAACCAGGCACGCCTGCCGCCGCCAGCGTTTTGATCGGCCCGGCGCTGATGGCATTAACACGAATACCCCGTGGACCCATGTCATTTGCCAGATAGCGTGTGATAGTTTCCAACGCGGCCTTCGCCACTGCCATCACATGGTATTTGGGCATGACTTTTTCGGCGGCATAGTAAGTCAGGCTGATGATGCTGCCGCCTTCAGGCATGAGCGGTTCAGCACGTTTTGCCATCGCCACCAGGCTGTAAGCGCTGATGTCGAGCGCCATCTTAAAGCCCTCGCGCGAGATATCGATAAAACGTCCGCCCAGGTCTTCGCGCCTGGCGAAGGCCACCGAATGCACCAGGGTATCAATTTTGCCATATCTAGCTTTGACCTTCTCGAACACCGCGTCCAGCGCTTCATCACTACTCACGTCACATTCTTCCACAAAGTCGCAGCCGATCTCCTGTGCCAATGGGAAAATACGCTTTTCCAACGCCTCGCCCGCATAACTCAGCGCGATGGTCGCGCCTTCCTCATGCAAACGTTGGGTGATGCCCCAGGCAATGGAGTTTTTATTCGCCACGCCGAAGATCAGTACGACTTTGCCATCCATTAAACCCATGTGGTGTGTCCTCCTGTTGTGTTTTGATAATTCGCCCTCGGCTCAAACCGAGATCTGTCAGTAAATCTGAAACCCCTAAAGAGGTTTTCAAATGATTTTAGCCTATGATTTTGAATCCCGGCGCACTAGCGTAACCCCCGCAGCCGTATCCCGCGCATAAGATATTCACGTGTAAACATGAACATGACAAAAACCGGCGCCGATTGCAGCAGCGCCAGCACCATCGCATAGTTCCATACCCCCGCATCTTCCATCCAGCTCAGCGACTCGGCAATGGTGATCGCCAGCGGGAACAACGTGCGGTCCTGCAGCACAATACGCGGCCACAGATAGGCATCCCACACACTGCCGAACTGCAACCATGCAGCTACCGCATAAACGGGCACACTCATAGGCAGCACCAGACGGCGGAAGATGTTGAATTCCGTACCACCATCCACCCGCGCCGCCTGAAGCACTGAATCCGGGATGGTGTCGAAAAAGCCTTTAAACAGCAGAAAGTTGAAGGCGTTGTACACCGCAGGCAGGATGATCGCCCACCAGGTATTCCAGGTACGAATGACCGGGAAGGGCATTTCTGTGCCGGGAATATTGGGGGTAGTGGGCAGCGGGAAAGGAAAATTGCGCGTGAGCAGGAACGCCGGAATCAGTGTAACAACTGCCGGAACCATCAGGGTGCCGATGAAGAAAAGAAACCACCAGCGCGCGCCACGCCCTCGTTGCAATTTGCTGTTGGCGTAGGCCGCCAGCGACGTGACCGGCAGTGACAGCACCAGTGTACCCGTTGCAATCACCAGACTGTTGCCAAGCTGGTTCAGCGGCAGCCGGGCAGCGCGCCAGACTTCCATCGTCGGCGCTTGCGGCCAGACTGTTGGCGGCATCAGGCGGGCTTCCGCGTTGGTTTTGACGGAGGTGGTCAGCATGAAATAGAAGGGCAGCAGATGCATCAGCACACCCACCACCAGCACGGCGACCAGCAACCACCATGCTGCACGGGTGGCAGGCTG
>JBGSXK010000290.1:0-2806 GCA_041751455.1 Anaerolineae bacterium | reverse complement strand
CCCCTGCTGCTCGAACTGCCACAAGACCGAGCCTGCCGAGGCCAGACTACCCCCGGCCCGATTGAAGGCATGTTTGATCTCGGCCAGGGTGCGATTTTTATTGTCTGTGAGTACTTCTACCACAAAGGCCACGCCATCCGTGCCGTAACCTTCGTAGGTGATTTCACTCATTTCCTCGCCACCTAGCCCACCTGTGCCACGAAGAACAGCACGCTCGATGTTTTCCTTGGGCATATTGGCTGCTTTCGCCTTGCCAATCGCCAGCTTCAGCCTGGGATTTGCGTTTTCATCACCGCCGCCTTCGCGGGCAGTAATGGTAATATCACGTGCCAGGCGGGTGAAAATCTTGCCACGCTTGGCATCTTCTGCGCCTTTTTTACGCTTAATGGTGGACCATTTACTATGCCCAGACATCGCGCCCTCTCCATATTTATCAGTTCAACGGTGTGACACTGATTATACATGAGGGAAAATTAACCGTCGAGATAGGTTCTACCAGGTGTGGGCAATATTTTCTGCGGCGCGGAAGGCCAGCGCCATAATGGTCAGCACCGGATTAAAGCCGCCATTGGTCACATGCACCGAGCCATCGGTGATGTAGAGGTTGTCGTGCCCATGCACTCGTCCCCAGCGGTCTACTACGGAGGTCGCTGGATCATCACCCATGCGGCAGGTGCCGGCCTGATGCTGGCCACCGGAGAGATGCAGACCGGGTGGCAGCCCCCAGATTTTGATTGCGCCAGAGGCGGCGATCCATTCTTTGGCACGCTCGAACATGAAAGTGGCAGTACGTACGGTCTCTGGGTGGGTGGTGCCGGACAGGTGGGCGACAGGGATGCCCCATCGATCGCGCACCTGGGGGTTGAGGAGGACACGGCTGTCCGGGCTAGGGATTTCCTGTACCGGGCCTTTGATGTCGCTGACATAGCGATAGCTTTGATGCATGAAGTTTTTGTTGGCCGCGCCCCAGCGGGGCAGGTCTGGCGGCAGCAAACGCTTCCAGAAGATAATGGGCAGCACGATAAATTCGTCAGCGAGCATTCCACCGCCGATAATACCGTCGTTGTCATGGTTGAAGCGGCAGGTGGCGGTAGAGACTCCCGGCCCCAGGGCATCCCAGACAGGTTCGGGGAAGAGGCCAGCGGCACCGGGGTAATAATGCCCCTGAAGATGTCGTCCGACCTGATCGCTGCGGTTGCCGATGCCCTCCGGCTCGGCAGGGTGGGCAGAATTGAGCAGCAGGCGCGCGGTTTCCACCGCACCGGCGCTGAGGATTACCACTTCTGCCTGTGCTTCGACGCGCTGGCCGGATGAGTCGAAGTAAGCGACTCCTGTGACGCGCCCCCCGGAATCCACCGTTACCCGCTCGACCATCACCCCGGTCACGAGATCGCAGTGGCCTGACGCCAGCGCGCGCTGAATCATAGTGTTCTGGGTGCCGTTTTTGGCATCTACCGGGCAGGCGAACCCAACACAGTGCTGGCAGCGGGTGCAGGCGGGGCGATTATTGTAAGGCACAGAATTGATGAGCAGCGGTACAGGCGCGGTGGGCCAACCGAGAGCTGCCGCGCCCTGGCGAAAGGTTTTGCCCTGCTGGTTGGGGGGCATGGCAGGCATGGGGTAGGGTTTGTCATAGGGGGGCAGGTGAGACATGGCCTCATGCTGGCCGCAGACCCCGATTTCCCATTCCACGCGCTGATAATAGGGCGCGAGTTCATCATAGGTAATCGGCCAATCGGCCAGGGAACTGCCCTCCGGGACACCATAGATGCTTGCCATGCGAAAGTCCTGGGGCATAAAGCGCCAGGCCTGTGCGCCATAGACCAGCGTTCCACTGCCTACGGCGGCAGCGTTATTCTGATAGCCGTTCTCATGCGGGCGCAGGAGATGCTCTTTATGACCATCGTCAAAAGTACGTGGATTGCCTTCAATATCTGGCCCGGCATTGTGCCCATACTGTGAGAGGCGCTGATTGCGCAGGTGGTCGCGCCCGACTTCCTGGAAGGGCAGGCTGCGCCCACGCTCGATGAGCAGTACACGTTTGCCTGCCTCGGCCAGTACCCCGGCTGTCACACCACCGCCCGCTCCGGCGCCGACCACGATCACATCATAACGGTTCATCACGCACCTCAAAGCCGATCATCTGCCAGGCGATGCCCTCACGGTTGCCGCCGTTGGCGGGGTCGCTGTAATAACCTTCCATGCAGTGTTCCACTAACATTTTAAAAAACACGGCAGCATCCAGCGGCCAGTAGGTGACGACTGCGCCCTGTTCGATGCGTGCCAGAATGGCATCCTGTGTTTCGGCGCTGGCGGCGACGAAGCGTAAACCAGTGCTGGCCTGGAATTCGGCATCGAGCGCATCCAGCCCGGCACGGTAAGTCTCTAGCAGGTGTTTTAAGTCGCGCTGGAACTGGCCTAACAGGTAATCCCCTACACCTGCGTCCCATGCACCGGGATATTCATCGGGCGGAATAATGCGATCTGCGACAGCGCGCAGGATTTTAAGCTGAGATGCAGAAAAGAGAGTCATAGAATTAACCAATCAAATGAAATTGGGTCTGGCGGCCATCCAGCCAGTGCATCTGGCCTCCTGTCAGCACGGCATCTTCTTCCAGAGCGATGCGTACTTCCTGGCCGTTCCATTCCGGTATACTTTTTCTGATATTCAGTTCGATAGAGTAACAGGTGTCGTCGAAAAGCTCGTAGTCGCCCCGGCCTGGTACACCTCCCTGCTGATCCCACAACCCGATGGTTGGGCCAGCAGCGTGACCATGATACCCCAGGGGGTGACTATAAACCGTGG
>JBGSXK010000289.1:0-2391 GCA_041751455.1 Anaerolineae bacterium | reverse complement strand
GCCAGCATCACCGGGCAGACCATCATTGTCGATGGGGGTTGGACAGTCGCTAGTGCCACACCAGAACTTGATTTTGTACCTACTGAGGGGGATTTGAAAGGTGAATAACAATATGTTGGTGCGTTTTCATCACCCGGCTGCCGGGGCAGGGGCACGGGTTGGCCTGCATACCGACGATAGCATTTATGATCTCTCGCAGCATTACCCCAGCGTGAGTGCCTGGTTGCAAGCCAGTGTCAACCGGGCGGGTGCTGCGGTGGCGGAGTTGGTGGAACTGGCCCAAAATGCCCGCAGTTACCCTGGTAGTGATTTTGTGGAGTCTGTCACCCCCGGAGAGCCGAAACCACATCTGCTGACTCCGGTTGACACGCAGGAAATATGGGCGGCGGGGGTGACGTATGAGCGCAGTCGGGCGGCGCGGCAGGAAGAAGCAGTGGATGGTGGTGACATTTATGCTCGTGTCTATGGGGCGCAACGCCCGGAGATATTTTTTAAGGCCCTGGGTTGGCGTGTGGTAGACCCTCATGGCGAGGTAGGCATCCGCGCCGACGCGACCTGGAATGTGCCGGAGCCGGAACTGGCTGTAGTTTATAATCCTGCTTTGCAGCCTGTTGGCTTCACGATCGGTAACGATATGAGCAGTCGTGATATTGAAGGTGAGAACCCTCTATATCTGCCGCAGGCGAAGGTCTATAGTGCTTCGTGCGCTATTGGCCCGGGTATCATACTGAATCCCAGCGTGGAGTGGCCGCAGACCACCATTCATTTGAAGATTGAGCGTGGTGAGGTCACAGTATTTGAGGGGGATGTCTCGACTGACCGGATTCGCCGCCGGATTGATGAACTGGGGGATTATCTGGGACGCAGCAATGCTTTCCCCAATGGGGTGGTGCTGCTGACCGGGACCGGAGTTGTGCCCCCGCCAGAATTTACCCTGGCGGCGGGTGATCGTGTGACAATCAGCATCGGCGGTATTGGCAAGTTGGTGAACACCGTAAAAGTGGTTTAATCGAGAATGATCAGGTCAGAGTTGTTAGTGATAGAGGGCACTGTAACGCGCCCAAATCAGGATGGTTACTTATGGCACAGGTGAGTTTTTTCGATACACAGCCTGATGGAGTGATTCCGCTGGAAGATGTCGCGATCCGCTTGCAGTCGGATGTGGATAACGTGGCAATCGCTAAGCGCCCGCTGCAAGCCGGGACAACATTGGAACTCGGCGGATCGCACATCACGCTGCATCAGTTTATTCCAGATGGGCACAAAATTGCCTTACAGCCTGTGCAGAATGGCGATCCGGTGCGTCGTTATGGGCAGATTATCGGTTTTGCTACACAGGACATCGTGCCCGGTGATCATGTGCATAACCATAACCTGGGCGTACTGGAATTTAACCGTGATTATGCCTTTGGCGTGGATGTGCAGCCTGTCGAGTATGTGCCGGAGAACCAGCGGCGGACGTTCATGGGTTATAAACGTGCTGATGGCCGGGTAGGGACACGTAATTATATTGGTGTGATTTCGACGGTGAACTGCTCGGCGCATGTGACGCGGGAGATTGCCCATTATTTCACGCCGGATAAACTGGCGGCATATCCTAACATTGACGGCGTGATTCCGCTGGCGCATCTTTTCGGCTGCGCGGTACAGATCGGTGGGGCGGATTATGTGCTGCTTCAGCGGACATTAGCGGGCATGGCGAATCACGCGAATGTCGGTGCCTATATCATTGTGGGGCTGGGCTGTGAATCTAACCAGACTGCCGACCTGATTACCAATTACGGGTTGGAACATGGTTTTGCCAGTGCGCCACCGCCAAGCCTGACTATCCAGGGCACAGGGGGGACACGCAGGACTATCGAAGCTGGTATTGAGGCCGTTGAGGAACTGCTGCCGCTGGTGAACCAGGTGCAGCGCACGCCACAGCCCATTTCCGAACTCATGGTCGCGCTGCAATGCGGCGGCAGTGATAGCTGGTCGGGTGTGACGGCGAACCCGTTGTTGGGGCTGGCTGCCGATGAAATCGTACGGCAGGGCGGCACAGTTGTGCTGGCAGAAACGCCGGAAATCTACGGCGCGGAACACCTGATGACCCGGCGCGCGGCCAGCCGCGAAGTGGGCGAGAAGCTGGTGTCGCTGGTGCGCTGGTGGGAAGATCATACCCGCTTACACAATATTGAGATTGACAACAACCCCAGCGTAGGCAACAAACTCGGCGGGCTGACCACGATTTACGAGAAATCCTTGGGTGCGGTGGCAAAGGGCGGCAGCACCCCTCTGACCGGGGTCTATCACTACGCCGAACCTGTCACGGCGCGTGGCTTCACTTTCATGGACTCGCCGGGTTATGACCCGGTAGCGGTAACGGGGCAGGTGGCTGGTGGCTCGAAT
>JBGSXK010000288.1:0-4633 GCA_041751455.1 Anaerolineae bacterium | reverse complement strand
GCATATAAAAACCGCCGCTGTACTGTGTCAGTTCGTAATTCTTAGAGCCGCCGACCTTCATACTGATGCGTTCGCTAATCTTGCGTTTGGTCACATGAAAGACATTGGTGGCCTCTTTGACCGACAAATCAGGCCAGAAAGTCTGGAAGATCTCATCGCGTGTCACCAGTGCATGATCCATGAAGTAGAAAAAGAGATTACGTGGCAGCGCGCCATCCCAGTTGGTAATGGGCTGCCCATTAACCAGGGCATAACCACGCCCTAATGAATAAACCTCAAGCTGGGGACGTGGATTTTTTTCTACGGTAAACATCACATCATCTTTGCGCTGTTCTGTACCCAGCACCACTGCATCACCCCCGGCCACCATATCATACCATGGCTGGTACGTCAGCCGACGCGAGCTGAAGGCCAACTGCACATGGGCAGGCAGAGATTCTACTGCGGCCAGGATAAATTTGCGGAAATCACCATTGAGGGCAGCACGGTCGAACTCATCAATAAATAATGTGATCTGCTGGCTGCCGAGCTGTCCCAGGTCTGCCGCCAGTGCCTGACCTGCCGCCTCTGGATCATCCCTCTGGATAGCCTGGGCAAGCTGCCCGCCAAAATTTTCCAGCACCTCGCTCAGTTCCTCCCGCAATCCACTGAGCCAGGACTCCAGCGTAGTTTGATTTTCTTTAATGCGGTAGTATAACAATCCTGAATCGAGATCAGAGAGAAAGTGAGTCAGGAAAAGATTGCGATAGGTTGTCCAAGGGTAGAGCAAAACAACTTTTTTACCAGCTGTTCTTTCCCTGAAGGTTTTCACAGATACAGTGGTAATTTCTTCGGAGATCATGACAATCCTTTCGCATTAGCGATATAGCTACATCACTAATACCAGAAGCGGATAATTTTCTGCTTTATGACTTTCGAGCATTAAGTCTTAGGTAAAACAGGGCTATTATAGAAAGCCGCTTTTTGTCTGTCAATATCATTAATTCAATTCGTTACCTTTGTAGGGGTCGTTTTGGGAAGTTTGAGCATGTTCTAGAGGGAGTCCAGGCTGAATTGGCCGCAGTTACAGAAGATCGCCCATATCAATCCTCATCGTTGGCGCAGGGATTACTGGTTTTAGAAATTGTCCTGTTAAGTTTTATTGGGCTGCTGTTCTGGTTTCCACTGGGAGGGCAGATCATCGATCGGGCCGACTGGGTGTGGCTGCCACTGGTGTTTTTCCCCTTAGAGGCAGCGCGCCTGCTGTTGGGAGGACGGCGTTTCCCCGTCACAGCTCTTACCCTGCTCGGTGGCCTGCTTTTACTGCTGGGAGTGATCAATGTTATCTGCGCTCCCTTTACCTGGGGACTGGGCACACTGGCGCGCCCGCTGTTCGGTGTCCTGCTGGTTTACAGTATGGTACAAATCGCCCTGACCAGCGGCCGCATGGTGGGCCTGCTGCGGGTTGTGGTGCTGTTTGCCCTTGGCCTGGGGCTGGTGGCGCTGCTGCTGACACAGTGGAACGAGAAATCCGGCGCGCTGGAATTCGTCACCAGTGCCCTCCCCTCGCTGCGCTACCCACCCGATGCAGAAGGCTTATTACCACAAGCAGTGCGTGTCCTGTTCGGGGGCGGCTTCAATGCCAATGAAATCGCCGGCGCGCTGGCGTGGCTTACGCCGTTGGTGGCTGCACTGACAATTTATGCCTGGCGCGAAAAACTGCCGCGCAGTGGGGTGACAGTGGCGTTTTGTCTGCTCTTTCTGGCGCTCATGCTAGGGCAAAGCCGCATGGCAATTATCGGCGTGCTGCTGGCGTTGGCGGTCAATATTGCCTTGCTCATTCCGCGTGGCAAGTGGCGCAGGTGGGCATGGGTGGCGCTGGCCCTCGTCAGCCTGCTGGAACTGGCGCTTATCTTCAATCCTGCGGAGCGTGATCGGCTGGAAGAGCGCGATGAAAACAGCCTGGCTGGTCGGCTGGCGATGTGGAACAGCGGGCTGGCAATCCTGACTGATTATCCACTGATTGGCGTGGGCATGAACCAGTATCGCACCAGCGCCGTGCGCACACTTTATCCAGTGCCCGGTTATGAAAGCCGGATTCTGCCCCACATTCATAATGAAGCCCTTCAGGTGGCAGTTGACATGGGCATTCCGGGGCTGGTGCTTTTTCTGGGGCTTTATGCAGCCGCAGGGAGGATGATCTATCAGACATGGCGCGAGGGTCTAACTTCGGCCAGGGCAGTGAGTGCAGCGGTGGGAACAGGTCTGCTGGCACACGGTATATACGGATTGGCGGACGCAATAACTCTATGGGATCGGTTTGCCCCGCTTTTCTGGATCATGTTAGGGCTGGTCGCTGCCCAATACAGCCTTGTTCGTCTCTACAAAAATATGAGAAGTGCTTAAACATGTGAATCCTTTGCACTTGCATTGTAATTTCTGTAGTATAGTATGCAGTGACCTACTCAAACCACTTATTTAATTTTCTGCTTCTGTCACATGTGTGTCGGGGCTGTGGAAAACCAGTCGCTTTATGCCAGAAACAGATTTCACACTCTCAGCTAATCCCCAATTTCCCTCACAGGTGAAGACTCGTCAGGGCTTACCTATTTTGCGTTATACAGGTCTGCTCCCCCTGCTGATGCTGGCACTGCTGGCCGTGCGACAACCGATTATCTCTATCACAGATTTCACCGCCTCCACCTGGCTGATGTGCCTGAGCATGTATCTTATCGCCACATTACTGGCTGGCCCGGTAGAACGTGGGTTATGGGGTGGCTATACCTTACTGGCTGTGATGGTCGCCTGGTTGACTTTAGGGATCGTGCCCGCGCTGGCATTGATTGCCCTGGGTACGGTGATGACTCTGGTGGCTCTGCTTGTCTCACAAAAACCTTCTGCACAGTCCTCGCGTATTGTCCTGGGCAGCCTCTTAAATCAGGGAATAAGCCGTGTCACACTGTTGGCCTGGGCACTGCTGGGCGCAGCGGGAGTGTATTATGGGCTGGGGGCAGAAACGCCGCTGCTCGAACTGCGTGCAGAAGCCCTGGTCGCGCTGCTGGTCGCTTTTCTGATCACGCAGCTTTGCGGGCTGCTGCTGGCTGGCACCCCGGCACAAATCCCCTGGAACAATCATCAATACTGGCTGCAAGAGTTGATGCTGCTGGCGCTGGCATTGGCGCTGCCGGTGGTGCTTTATCAGGCCGGACAGGTCGTATTTGTCATCATGATGGGGCTGGTTGTGATTCAGGCTTTGCGCTACCAGCAGATCGAGACCTATCGTGATCGTCTGGCAAGACATGTGCAGGAGCTTTCGCTGCTGAATAACATCGGCCAATCGACATCGGCCAATCTGGTACTGGACGACGTGCTGCTCAATATTTACCGTCAGGTAGCGCGGCAGGTGGATGCCTCAGTATTTTACATCGCGTTGTACGATGAAAGCCAGAAAACACTGGATTTTAAGCTGGTAATGGCTGGTGGTAAACCGGTGAAATGGTCGCCACGTCGTCTGAGCGAAGGCCCGGTAGAGTATGTGATCCGCCACAAGCGCCCGCTGCGTGTGAGTGCGGATAACCGCCTGCAAGTGCGCGAGATGGGCGAACTCACCCAATCTGCCCGTTATCTGACTTTCCTGGGTGTGCCTCTGCTGTCGGGGACACGAGCACTGGGCATTATGGCGGTGTTAAGCGACCAACGTGAAGATGCCTTTGACGAGGCGCAGCTTCGGCTTCTGCAAACGATTGCCAGCCAGACCGGACTGGCCGTACGTAACGCCCTGCTGTTTAGTGAAAGCACCGCGCTGGCGCACAATCTGGCCGTCATTAATGAGTCGATGCAACGCGTACTTTTTAACCCTGACCGGGACAATGCCCTGCAAGCCGCCTGCGAGACTGCACGCACGATCACCGGGGCGGAAAAAGTCGCTATCTTTTTGCTGGATGAAGAGCGCAAATATTTTCGCCTATCACACTGCCTGGGGCTGACCCCCGCGCACGAGGCTCACAGCCGCGCTCAGCTTTATCATCCTGCTGCCTACCTGCATGGCCCCATTGTGATCAACAATACCCAAGATGAACCCGGCAGTGGAACACTGGCGCAAATGAACGGGTATCAGGCTTATATCGAAATGCCGCTGCGCTCTGCCAGTGTCGTGCAGGGAATGCTGGCAGTCTATTACGACAAACCACATTATTTCTCCCCGGCAGAGCGCGACCTGCTGGAAACCCTGACCGCTCAGGTCACGGCCATGCTGGACAATGCCCAGGTCTTTCTGGTGCTGGAAGAGCATGTACGGGAGATTGCTGAGCTGCTCCACCTGTCGCGTATCTCGATTGCGGGCATGGAACTGGACACCTTGTGCGCGACTCTGGCCGAGACACTGCGCCAGATTATGGCCGTCAACCGGGTAATGATCACCCTGATGGAAGCTGATGAGCAGCGGGTCCATGTGCTGGCGACCACCGCCACCGACGAATTCGAGAAGCTGCCGGCACATATTCCGCTGGGACAGTTGCCAGAATTGGAACTGCTTTTACAGGAAACCACGCCCATCCCGCTGACTTTCCACCTGAACGATTCCACGCTCTCGCCAGAACTGGCCGCGCAGATGACAGGCCATCAAGAGACTTCGCTGACTATCGTCCCCATCATC
>JBGSXK010000287.1:0-3762 GCA_041751455.1 Anaerolineae bacterium | reverse complement strand
CACATGCTGTCCAGGTTGAATTTGCATCCGCTGATAAGTGAGCTGTTTGGTTGGCTGGATCAGCGCGGCCACGGTCTTTAAATATTCCTGATCGACATAACCCGGATTTTGCTTCGCCTGTGACATCATACACCCCCAAATCCTGTGACATACTGCCTCAATGATAACGTGACTACAGCAATTGTAGAAATCAGCCACACCCGCATCTTCGGCCATTAGACGGATTACAACCCCTGCATTCTGGCTTATGCTGTGTATTGTCCGCGACCTGAACAGCAGCGCCTGCAGGTTTGTCTATAGACAAGCGCGGAAAAAAGGAGTACAATCTGAACCGTATTGACCCTTCATGACAACTCCTGAGGGGAAAAAGGGGGAGAGGATAAGAGATGGCAATTTCAACACAAGAAGATTTTCTCATTCGCCCGGTACGCATGGAGGATGCAGAGGCTGTCACCGAGCTGCTGAATACCTGGTCACTGGCCTATGTGGGAGTCGAGGAACACAATACCAATGTGGTCAGCATGGAGTGGACCTCGCCCGGCTTTGATCTGGAGAACTCCACCCGGTTGGTGCTCACGCCAGAGGGCAAGGCTGTTGGTTATATCGAAGTCTGGGATAACAACCCTGTCCCGGTGCGGGTGCGCGTCTGGGGACGGGTACATCCTGACTACGAAGGGCTGGGCATCGGCACGCAGTTGATGGAAAGGGGTGAGGCACGTGCCCGCCAGGCTATTGAGCGCGCGCCAGCAGAAGCCCTAGTCGTGATGGAATGCGGCACGATCAGTACCAGCACCTCCACGCATGATTTCCTGCGTGAGCGCGGCATGGAGCTTTCGCGTCATTTCTATAAGATGCGCATCGATATGGACAGCGCACCGCCTGCGCCCCAGTGGCCGGAGGGGATCACAGTCAAAACCTTCGTAGTCGGCCAGGACGAGAGCAAAACGATCTTCGCTTTTGATGATGCGTTCAAGGATCATTGGGGCTATGTCGAACAGCCTTTTGAAGAAACTATGAAGAACTGGCAGCACTTCATGGAAAACGATGAGGATTTCGTCCCGTCATTGTGGTTCATGGCGATGGATGGTGATGAAGTCGCGGGCGTGTCGTTGTGCTGGCCGAAGGCCGATGGTCACCCGGAGATAGGCTGGGTGGGCGTGCTCGGTGTGCGGCGCAACTGGCGGCGCGCAGGGTTAGGGCTGGCATTGCTGCAACATTCGTTTGGCGAATTCTGGACGCGCGGGCAGCGCAGTGTCGGCCTGGCGGTGGATGCCAGCAGCCTGACCGGGGCAACCCGACTCTATGAGCGCGGCGGGATGCAGGTATGGAAGCAGTATGATAATTACAGTAAAGTGCTGCGCCCCGGCAAAGACCTGACCAAACAGGCCGTTGAGGAATAGCGACAGGGGCAGGCTTCAAACCTGCCCCTATGGATTGAGCATTTCCAGCAGGCCATCGGGGTAGAGCGGTGCTGTGCCCTGCTGGAAAAAAGCCAGCGGTAGCCACTTCGCCACAAACAACAGCATATCATCATCCCGCCCTTCGACGGATTCACAGGTGTACAGGGTCTTATCCACAAATACACCTTCATACAGCAGGACAATCTCATGTCCCTGCTGGCCGTTGTAGGTGAAAATATTCTCCAGTGCGCCCAGGTAACGCTCTACGATTACAGGCTGGTTAATCTCCTCCAGCAGTTCCCGCATGACGGTTTCACGCCCATATTCCCCAAACTCAATCTTCCCACCCAGCGGACGATAGAAAGCCTGCTTTTTCAGGTCGTCATAACCCTCAGCCACAAAGAGATGGTCATCGCGCCGCAGGACGCATAACGCCAGCGGGCGCACTTTACCGGGTTTCATGGTTTATCTGCCTGCCACTAATACAACGGATTATGAGATTCTTCAGGGTCAGCTTCGTAAGGCACATCAATGTTCAGGATATCCGGCCAGACAGTAGCCTGATGCTCATGCACATCAATCCCTATCATATCCGCCTGCTCCGTAATCCGCAGCCGTCCCATACCCCTTAACAGGCCGAACATCAGCAGGCTGGCGATCACTACAAAGCCGATAATCGTCAAAGAGCCTACAGCCTGGATAAATATCTGTTGCAGGCCGCCGCCCAACAGCAGGCCACCAGCGCCATGAGTGAGTTCAGGTTGTGCCAGCAGGCCAACCGCCAGTGTTCCCAGGATGCCGCACACCCCATGCACTGCAAAGGCACTCACAGGATCATCGATGCGCAGCCCTTCCATCATATCAATGGCCAGCACCATCACGATGCCCGCAATCATACCTGTCAACACCGCTGCCCAGGGTGCGAAGAACGCACACCCCGCGGTCACACTGACCAGCCCGCCCAGTGCGCCGTTTAAGGTGCAGCTGATGTCCCAATTCCCGCTGCGCATGTAGGCAAAGAGCATGGCCGCGATCATGCCCCCGGCGGCGGCTAAGGTTGTATTGACTGTTACCAGCCCCAGCAGGCCTGTATCTCCTGTGCCGAAGGTTGAGCCGGGGTTAAAGCCGTACCAGCCCAACCATAAAATCATGCCGCCCAGGGTGGCCAGAGTCAGGTTGTGTGGACGCGGCGGTTGGCCGAAAATACGCCCAGGGCGCGGCCCCAGCAGCGTCGCCCCCACCAGCGCCAGTACACCGCCAGTGGTATGGACTACCGTACCCCCCGCAAAATCCAGAAAGCCGCGCTGCGCCAGCCAGCCAGTTCCCCACACCCAGTGGACGACAATCGGGTAAATCAGCGCAGCCATGATGCCGCTGTACATCAGATTGCCGATAAAATCTGTCCGTTCCGCCATCGCGCCAGTCGCTATCGTGCTGGCGGTGGCAGCAAAGGCAAACTGAAAAAAGAACAGCGTCAGGGTATTCAACTGTTCTCCATCATAAATCACCCGGCCCTCCTGAAACACCACTGCGCCGCTGAGGAAAAAGTTGTCTGTGCCGAACAGACCACTGCCATTATCGGCCCCAAAAGCGATGCCGAAGCCCACCGCCCAGAACATCAGCGCCGTGATGCCAGCGTCCACCAGGTTTTCCATCAACACATTCACGACCCCGGTTTGCCGCACGAACCCTGCCTCCAGCATGGCGAAGCCGCACTGCATAAAGAAGACCAGAAATCCGGCCAGCAGTACCCAGACAGTGTCCACCGAATTTTGCACTCTGTTGAGGCTGGCAAAAATATCAGTCTCCTGTGCGCTTATCCCTGACGAGGCAAGTGCCAGCACAAGGGAGGCAATCGCCAGCACAAAGCCCCGGCGCAGCAAACGGTAACGGCTGTTCATAAGAAAATTCCTTTGTCACGGCAAACGGATAAAGGGCAGCAGAGAGGCATCGGAGGTTATTTCTATTAAAACACCTTTTCACTTTTTAATAATTTAAGTTCATTACGAAAATTGCGCAAATGATGTCCCTCAACACATACCAGGATGAGAAACAGAAAACCCCCTCCATTTCTGAAGGGGGCTGTACAAAATTCTATCCGGTTAACAGATTGCGTGGAGATCAGTCACCCACTGCCGGCGCACTGACGCGGCTGTCACCACCCATGAGGGGTTCACCCGGCATCGGCAGCACATCCGGCATCACGGTTGCGCCGTGCTCGTACACATCAATGCCAACCGCATCTGCTGCCGCGGGCATCCGCAGCAGACCCAGCGCCTTAATCACGCTGAACATCACAAAACTGGTACCCCCTGCCCAGGCTGCAACAGCCGAAACACCAATCAACTGTGTAATGAGCAGA
>JBGSXK010000286.1:0-11805 GCA_041751455.1 Anaerolineae bacterium | reverse complement strand
CGATTCGCTGCGGGACGCGCTGCGCGAACTGCTCTCGGATGAGGCACGCAGGCAGCAGATGGGGCGGGCTGCGCTGGAACGGGCGCGGGCGCTGACCTGGGAACGGGCTGCCGCGCAGTTTCTTGCCGCGCTGGAGACGGTGCAATGAAGTTCGTTATGGTGACAACCTTCTACCCGCCGCACAATTTTGGCGGGGATGGCATTTTTGTGTACCGGTTGGCGAACGCGCTGGCACAGCGCGGGCACAGCATCCGTGTGATCTATAATGCTGATGCCTTCGGTGTGCTGGGCAGTCAGCGCCCCAGGGCAGACGCTTACCCGCATCACCCGAATGTGAGTGTGCATCCGCTGAGCAGCGGCAGGGCGAAAGCCCTCGACCTGCTGGCGGTGCATCAGCTTGGCCGCCCGGTTATGCAGAGAAGTCGTCTGCGCGACCTGATGGCTGATGCGGATGTGATCCACTTTCATAATATCTCGCTGGTGGGCGGGCCAGATGTGCTGCGCTGGGGGGATGCGGTGAAACTGTGTACGCTGCATGAATGCTGGCTCGTCTGTCCCATGCACATCCTGTGGCGCTTTGATCGCGAGGTCTGTACCCGGCGCACCTGCCTGGCCTGCACGCTGGCGGGGAAACGCCCGCCGCAGTTCTGGCGTTATAACGGCAGTATCGCCCGTGCTGTCCAGGAGGTCAATTGCTTCATCGGGCCAAGTGCCTTCCTGCGCGATATTTATCACGCCAACGGCTTTCCGGCTCCTATCGAGGTGCTGCCGCACTTTCTGCCGCCACCCTCGGCGGAAGCCGTACCGCCCTCGGTGGAACGCCCCTATTTCATCTATGTCGGGCGGCTGGAAAAGATCAAGGGTGTGCAGGTGCTGATCGAGGCGTTCCGCCAGTACCAGGGCGCGGACCTGATGATCGCCGGAACCGGGGCTTATGAGGGCGAACTGCGTGCCCAGGCGGCGGGCCTGGCGCATGTGCGTTTTGCCGGTTTCCTCTATCACGATCAGCTTGCCGGGTTGTATCAGAAGGCAGTGGCGGCGCTGGTGCCTTCGCTGTGTTACGAGTCTTTTGGCTGGGCGACGCTGGAAGCCTTTGTGCATCGGACGCCGGTGATCGTGCATGAGCTGGGGGCGCTGCCTGAAGTGGCGGCAGAGGGGGGTCTGACATACCGAACGCTGCCCGAACTGGTCGAAAAACTGCACGCACTGACCACACAGCCCGAACTGAGACAGCAGCTAGGCGAGGCGGGATACGCCCGTTATCAGACCCATTACACCGAGGCGCAGCACCTCAACCGCTATGCGGCGCTGATCGAGCGGGCAGGGTTGTCAAGCACTCGCACATTGTTATAATGGCCGCGTTGGGGGACAGGGAAGGGGAAAACATATGGCTGTTTTGCCGCTGCGGGTCGCGCTGATTGGTGCCGGGGGAATCGGGCTGCTGCGGGCACAGGCTGTGGTTCAAACGCCGGGTGTCACGCTGGCCGCCGTCGCGGACCTCGTGCCAGAGCGTGCCCAGGCTGCTGCTGTGGGGTCATCGGCGCTGGTGACAGCCGACTCTGAGCAGGCTATCGCCACTGCTGACATCGTGATTGTTTCCACGCCGCCCAACCATCACGCCGACCTGACCATCGCCGCGCTGCAAGCGGGCAGGCATGTGCTGTGCGAAAAGCCGCTGGCGCATACGCTGGAAGCTGCCGAGCGGATGTGTGCCGCCGCTGATGCCAGCGGGGTGCTGCTCAAGACTGGCTTTAATCATCGTTATTTCCCGGCAATGGCCTTCGCGCGCCGATTGATCGACTCTGGTAAAATCGGCCAAGTCATCAGTGTGCAGGCTTATGCCGGGCATCCTGGTGGTGTGGAGTTCGGCCATGACTGGATTCACGACGGCAAAGTGACCGGTGGAGGCAGCCTGGTTGATAACGGCATCCACATTCTTGACCTGACCCGCTTCTTCTTCGGCGAAGTGACCAGCGCGATGGGCTGCACGGCCAATCACATCTGGCCGTTTGATGATGCTGAAGATAACGGCTATGCGCTGTTCCGAGGGCCGGGCGGCCGGGTGGCGCAGGTTCATGCCAGTTGGACGCAGTGGCGGGGGTATCAGTTCTGGGTGGAGACATTCGGTACACGCGGTTACGTGCGGGCGGCCTACCCGCCTATGCGGGCCGAGTGGGGCGAAACGCCCGAAGCGGGTATCCGTGCCCGTCGTCATTACGAATGGTTCCCGGTGTTCCAGGTGCAGGAACGGCTGAAAAGCTGGCGCTGGACGATTATCCGCTCGTTTGTCGAGGAAATGACGGACTTTGTGGCGGGTATTCGTGCCGGGCAGCCGGTGGCCCCCACCGGGCGCGATGGCCTGCGGGCGATGCAGATGGCACACGCCGTTTACCGCTCATCACGGGAAGGGGTGGAAGTGGCGTTATGATCCCGGTCATCACCTATCACGGGATCGCGGAGATCGACTCGCCGGTGTTTACCCCGCCGCAGGTGTTTGAGGGTCATCTTGCGGCGCTGGCAAACGCTGGCTGCCGGACGGTGACTCTGGCGGCGGCGCTGGCGGCGCTGCGTGGGGAGCAAACGCTTCCGCAGAGGGCGGTTGTCCTGTGCTTTGATGATGGCTATGCCAGCGTGGCAGACGTGGCCTGGCCACGTCTGCGGGCGTAT
The DNA here is from genome assembly GCA_041751455.1 of Anaerolineae bacterium. Taxonomy (GTDB): domain Bacteria; phylum Chloroflexota; class Anaerolineae; order Aggregatilineales; family Phototrophicaceae; genus JAIOHN01. The sequence goes on along the minus strand of JBGSXK010000286.1, from coordinate 9,138 downwards.
GGCTTTGGGGCAACGGTGTTCTGGGTGAGCGGCTGGCCGGATAACCACTGGCCGAGTCAGCTGCCGGGCATCCCGCGATTGCCGCTGCTGACCGTCGAGCAGGTCGCCCGGCTGGCAGGTGAGGGCTGCGAGTTTGGCGCACATACCCATACCCATCCTGTTCTGATGCGCCTGGGCGACGCGGAACTGGGAGCGGAATTAGCCGAATCGCGGGCGGCGATCCAGCAGGCCAGCGGCCAGCCTGCCCGTCTGTTCGCCTATCCTTACGGCGCGTTCGATGCGCGAGTGTATGCTGCTGTTCACCGCTGCTTTGATGGTGCGGTCAGCACACGGCTGGGGGTTGCCAACGAGCGCAGCGACCCCTACGCGCTGGAACGCATCGACGCTTATTATCTGACTCCGCTGCTTATTGCTCATCTGCATAACCCGCTGCTGGCGCGGTATCTTGATGTGCGCCATTTCCTGCGCGTGGTGCGACGTCTCATCCGCCAGGATTATGCCGCGTGATGGATTTCTGCTGTCCCCGCTGCCGGGATGATCTTGTTACAGAGACTGATGGCTATCGCTGTGTATCCTGCGCTGCCTTCTACCCGGTGATCGCCGGAATACCGGACTTTCGGGTGTATCCCGACCCCTATATCGACCTGGAAGCTGATCGGGCGAAAGCGCTGCGATTGGCGGCGGTTGAGGGGCGTTTTGCCGCACTGGTCGCCCATTATTATGCCATTACACCAGAGGTTACGCCCGATCAGGCTCGGCATTTCACCGCACATCACCTGGCCGGGGTGACACGTGGGCGGGCGCTGCTGGAACGCCTGCGGCTGTATGGCGGTCAGATGAACGGTGTTCTGCTGGACCTGGGTTGTGGTACCGGAGGGCTGCTGGCGGCGCTGGATGGGGACGCTGTGGGAGTTGATATTGCGCTGCGCTGGCTGGTGGTGGCCCGCCGCCGTCTTGATGAACTGGGGTGTGCCGCCCGGCTGGTCTGTGCCTGTGCCGACTATCTGCCTTTTCGGGATGCTCAGTTCGATGTCATCACCGCCGAGAACCTCATTGAGCATATGCCGGACGCGGTACGTCTGCTGGCGGAGATCGCCCGTGTGGGCAGGCCAGGAGCTTTTGTGATGGGGCGGGCGGTCAACCGTTTCGCCATCGGCCCGGAGCCGCATGTCGGTGTGTGGGGTGTGGGATTCCTGCCGCGCCGCTGGATGAACGCCTATGTACAGTGGCGCAGGGGACTGCCCTATGAGCATATTTATCTGCGTTCAGTGTTCGAGCTGCGCCGTGCCGCTCAGGTTGACAAGCTTCGGAATGTGCACATACAATACCCCCTCCTGCTTTGGGAAGATTATCAGCATCAGCCATCTGCACGACGGCGTTTGTTTACATGGTATGCCCGGTTGGGCGAAAGTCTGCCGCCGCTGCGACCTGTGTTAACATTGTTTGGCCCATACCTCGATTTTGTTGGCAGGATTGGAGCTTCATCATGAGCACACGCGCCCGCCGTATCAGCCAGAATTTTCTTGCCCTCTCGGTTGCCCAGCTTGGCAGTCGTGTTTTCACGGTGGCGACCACCATTCACCTTGCCCGGACGCTCGGTGTCGAGAACTTTGGTCTTATCACCCTGGCCGTCGCCATTGTCGCCTATCCCGGCCTGGTGGTGCGGGCGGGGTTTCAGCGGCTCGGCCCGCGCGAGATTGTGCGACATCCTGAGCAGGTGCAGGCGCTGACCCGCACGATTTTGTCGCTTCGTCTGCTGCTGGCGACAGTGGCTTTTGCCGTGCTGGCGCTGTTGGTGTGGCTGCTGCCCAATGCCGATCTGACCCGCCATGTGCTGCTGCTTTATGGGCTGTCGCTGTTTGCGATGGCGATTGACCTGACGTGGGTGTTTATCGGCACCGAGACGATGCATTACGCGGCGGCCAGCGAAATCATCACACAGGTAGTGATGGCGGCGGGGGCGCTGATACTGGTCAGAGGGCCAGAGCATATCGAGATCGTGCCACTGGTCTACCTCGTATCCCAGTTTGCCGGGATGGGGCTGGTGGTGCTGTTCTATGTGCGGCATTTTGGCCCGCTGCGGCTGGGCATCGACTGGCAGTTTTCCAAACCGCTGCTGCGGGCAGCGTGGCCGCTGGCGCTGAGCAGTGGGATGGCGATGATTACGTTCAACTTCGATACGGTGATGGTCGGCGCGATGCTTGGTACACAGGCAACGGGCTATTATGGCGCGGCCTATCAGGTCATCTGGATGCCTTCCATGCTGATTGCCATCTATTTTAACGCGCTCAACCCATCGCTCGACCGGGCGTTTACCGAAGGGCTGAAAAGCATCGAGACACTGCTCAACAAGTCCATGCGGCTGATGGGTGTGGTGGGGCTGGGGCTGGGCGTGGGCGGGACACTGCTGGCAGTGCCGGGCTTTAATTACATTTATGGGCTGGAATATCATGATGCGGTGATGCCCTTCCAGATTCTCATCTGGTCTATCGCGCTGATGTGTATCAACCGCAATTACCGCACGCTGCTGATTTCGTTTGACCGGGAACGCGCTCAGTTCAGGATGATGGGTATCGCAGCGGTGTTCAATATCGTGCTGAATCTGCTGCTGATTCCGCTCTTTGGGCTGCCCGGCGCGGCGCTGGCGACCTTCTTCACCGAGATGTCGATACTGGTTGTGGGTTACATTTACACGCAGCGTTACATCGGCCGTGTGCCGTTTAACGTGGCGCTGTCCCGGATCGGGCTGGCGGCGGTTATTATGGGCATCATTCTGCTGGTGACGGGGCCGATGCATCTGTTTATCCGTATCGCGGTCAGTATCGGTGGTTATGCCATCAGCCTGCTGATGCTGCGGGCGATCACGTTCAAAGAGGTGCAGCATATGATTATGGCCTGGTTCCCCCGAAGGACGGCACGCGCATGAAGTCGACTATCCGCGAAATGCCGGACCAGATGCCCGGCCTGCTGGGGCGTATTGATGATCCCTGGGGCATTAGCTGGCGTGTGGTCAACCTTATCAAGCGCTTCAGCCTGCGGCGGACTGCACGGCTGATGGCGGGCTTTGTCAGCGGTGTGCAGTATGAGCGTCCGGTTTTTGTGATCGGTGTGCCCCGCTCCGGGACGACCCTGCTGTTTCATCTGCTGCGAGCCAGCAGCGAACTGGCGAGCCTGCCGCGCGAAGGGCATGATCTTTGGCGCACTTTCCATCATCCGCGTTATTCGGGCTGGCGTTCGGATGCAGTGGGGGCGGGGCAGGTGCGTTTGGGTGAGCGCCGCTATGTCAACGCCTATTTTTACGCCCATTTTGGCCGCCGCCGTTTTGTGGAGAAAACGCCAGAGAACATCCTGCGGATTCCTTATATCCTCGACCTGTTTCGCGATGCGCGTTTCATCGTCATCAAGCGCAGCCCGCCCGATGTCATCAACTCGCTTATCAACGGCTGGCGGCATCCTGCTGGGCGTTACCGGGCGTACTATGTGCCGGAGGCACTGAATATCCCTGGCTATGACCACAGCAAACGCTGGTGTTTTTCGCTGATTGGCGGCTGGCGCGATTATGTCAGCGCACCGGTGCCGGAGATCGCGCTGGCGCAGTGGGCGGCCTGCACACGGGCGCTGATCGCCGGGCGAGAGCTGGTTCCGGCGGAACAGTGGCACGAGGTCTTTTTCGAGGATGTCATCACCCACCCGGCGGCGACACTGGCGGGTATCTGCGCGGCAGCACAGATCAGCCCGGAGCCTGCGCTGGAGCAGAAACTCGCCGCGCTGATCGCCGAGCCGGTCAACGCATTGTCTGCGCCACAGCCGGATAAGTGGCGGCGGGATAACGAGGCCGAGATCGTGCCGCTGCTGGGGCGTGTCGCGCCGCTGGCGGCAGCCCTTGGTTACAACGAGATGATGGACTGATGAGAACATTGATTCTCAATGCCCTGCGGATGGTTGGGCGGCGAACTGCCGTAGGCCGTCATATCGAATTTCTGGCTCAAGAGTGGAGCCAGAGCGATGTCCCATTCGATCGTGTGGTTTTTGTGTCGCCGCGCCCAGTGGAGATTTACGACCTGGGCACGCGGACGAGGATCGAGTTTGTGAGCGCGGGCGACAATTTGCCGAATCTGCTGTGGGAGCAGGCGCTGCTGCCTCGCCTGGCCGGGAAAGCGGCGGTGTTATACTGCCCGTCCTACACCTGCCCGATCCTGTATCGGGGGCGGGTGGTGGTTGCCAATCACGGCATCTATGAAGCGCTGCCGGGTGAATTCTCATGGTTGTCACGCCTGCGTGCAACCCCGGTAAATCTGCTCAGCGCCCGTCGTGCTGACCATGTGGTCGCCAACTCGCTCTCGACACAGGCCGACCTTCAGCGTTATTTTGGCATCCCGGAAGATCGTATCAGCCTGATCTACCCGGCGGCGCATGAACTCTGCTTTCAGTCGTACACCGAGGCGGAGATCAGGGCGGAAGTCTCGGCGATCTTCGGCCAGCCTGTGCCCTATGTGATCTTTGTGGGGAAGATGGCAAAGCGCCGTCATGTGCCAGAGCTGATCGAGGCTTTCAGCCGGGTGCGCCGCGAGCATAACCTGCCGCATCGCCTGCTCCTCATCGGCCCCAACACCAGCGGTATCCCGCTTGACAGCCTGATCGAAGGAGCGGGCGGCCCGGCGGTGGTGCAGCATCGTCCGCATGTGGAGATGGCTCCACTGGCAAAGCTCTACGCCGGGGCAGATGTCTACGCACTGCCCACTACCTATGAGGGTATTTCGCAGACGATGTTCGAAGCAATGGCAAGCGGTACGGCGGTGCTGACCGTCGAACATCCGACACTGGCCGAGGGCGGCGGCGATGCGGCGCTGGCGATGCCGACTCCGTCGGTTGATGATCTGGTGTATGGGCTGGAAATGCTGCTGCTGGATGCGGAACAGCGCAGAAAGTACAGCGAGAAGGGACGAGCGCGGGCCGCAAAATTCTCGTGGGCACATACCGCCGCGCAAACGCTGGCGATTCTGGATCGGGTTGCGCCAGCACAGGACAGGAGCGGGGGATGAATGAAGCAGAAATCCGTGAGACAATCCAGCGTTTAGCACCCTTCTACCATGATATTGCGCTGCCATATGGCCTGCGTACTCATGTGCCAGAACTTGCCCGGCGCAAGGATGTCGAGCGAGAGCGTTTTCAACGCTTTATCGATCACGCGTGGCCTGCGCTTCTGAACTGCTATGGCGGGACACTGGCAGGGCGGCGTGTGCTGGATGTCGCCTGCAACTGCGGCGGCTTCTCGATTCAGGCTGCCCGCAGCGGCGCGGAGGCTGTGCTGGGTATCGATGTGGTCGATCATTATCTCGAACAGGCTAACTTCATCCGTAACGTGCTGGCACTGCCTCAGGTTCAGTTCCGCAAACTGGCGATTGAAGACCTTGACCAGGAGGCAGTCGGGAGCTTTGATGTGTCGTTCTGTTTTGGCCTGCTCTATCATCTTGAGAACCCGGTGCTGGCGCTGAAGCGCCTGGCCGCCGTAACCGACGATATACTGGTGGTCGATACCCGTGTCACGCGGTTTCCGCTGCGGCGTAAAGCCGCTTGGACGATGGAGATTCTCCCCCCCCACACGCCAGATTCACCCTGTGCCGCGACCAGCCAGTGGCGGACGACCGCTGTCTGCCAGTTTACACCCAATGAGCAGGCTGTCATCGACCTGCTGCGCTTTATCGGCTTTAGGCAGGTTGAGCGGCTGAAGACGGATAATCCCTTTAAACCTTACTACTGGCGCGATACAATGACCTTTATCGCACATCGGTAAAAGCATTATGAATGCGATCATTATCGGGGGAAGCGGGTTTATTGGCGGTCATGTGACGGATGCGCTGCTGGCGGCTGGCTGGGGGGTGACGGTCTATGACCTGGAGCGAGAGAGGTATCGTCCGCCGCGAAACGATGTCCGTTATATCCAGGGTGATCTGAGCGATGTTACGCGCCTGCGTGAAGCGCTCACCGAAGCAGATGTGGTATTTCATCTCGTCTCAACCACGATCCCGCAGACCTCTAACGAAGCGCCTGTTTATGATATTGAAAGCAATCTGATTAACACTGTGCGTCTGCTGGAACTATGTGTTCAGGCGGCGGTAGGCAAGGTGGTTTTTCTCTCATCCGGCGGGACGGTATATGGCAAGCCGCAAATACTGCCCCTGCCCGAAGCACATCCACTGAACCCCATCTGCTCTTACGGGGTCGTCAAAATGACCATCGAGAAATACCTGCATCTGTTTCACCACCTCTATGGGCTGCCCTATGTGGTGCTGCGTGCGTCCAATCCCTATGGCCGGCATCAGAACCCGCTGGGCAAACAGGGCGCGGTGGCGGTATTCCTGGGGCAGGCGGCGCGTAATCGGCAGATCACCATCTGGGGTGATGGCGAGATCATCCGCGACTATTTCCATGTGTCGGACCTGGCGCGGGCCTGTGTGAGAGCGGCAGGGGCCGACCTCACGGCAGCGGTGCTGAATATCGGCGGTGGGCGTGGGGTATCGCTGAACCAGTTGATCGAGGCGGTAAAACGGGTCGTGAATAAGCCTGTCCGGGTCGAGCGGCTGCCCGCCCGTGTTTTTGATGTACATGATGTGGTGCTGGATATTCGGGAGGCTGGGGCACAGCTTGGCTGGTCGCCTGTTGTGTCGCTCGATGAAGGGCTGGCCGATACCTGGGCCTGGGTGGAGTCTCTGGGTTTGCAGGCGGACACAGCAGAAAAGGAACATAGCGGTGAGTTCACCAGACGATAAGTCATTCTGGGATAAGACCTGGCAGGACACGCTTGATGCTGGCCCGGAGAGTATGAACGCCCCAACCTGGCGTAATGACATGGAACTGCGGCGGCTGGACTTTCTGCGCGGCCATCTGCCCCAGGGTGGCTGGGTGGTCGAGGTGGGCTGTGGGTCGGGACGGCTGTTGGCGCGTGTTGGGCGTGAGAGTGGGGCGCGGCTGATCGGACTGGATTATTCGATCACGGCGCTGGACCTGCTGGGTGCGACCAACAACCGCTTTGGGGTGCATATTCTGCCGGTGGGCGGCGATGCCTTCCGGCTGCCGCTGCCTACACAGTCCGTTGATCTCATCATGTCCGGCGGCCTGCTGGAACATTTCGAGAATCCGCAGCCAGTGATTGCCGAGATGGTGCGTGTGCTGAAGCCGGACGGCGCGTTTTATGCCGGGGTAGTGCCACGCCGTTTCTTCTCACTGCACCGGCCCATGCATCGCTGGCTGGGGCCGAAGGTCTACCGCTCGCGTTTTACCCCGGAGCAGTACCGCGCATGGCTGGCCGAGGCAGGCTGTACGGGTATCACGTCGCAGAACTGCGGCGTATATCTGCCGCTGATGCAGCATCTCCCGCCTGCGCCGCGCCGCCCCCTTGAGCGTACGCTGCGCCAACTGGATGGCAGCAGCATCGCGGATGTTGTCGGCTATTATATTCTTCTGCTGGCACGGAAAGGCAGCGCATGAGCGAGTCCCCCCAGATTTTCGAGCGCGATTATTACCAGCGCCTGCATGACATTGAGGAACATCACGGCTGGGCGCGGGGGGTGCGGGCAGTGATGACCGAGTTGTTTCGCGGCCGTTTCACCAGTCATCCACCGCTGCGTGTGCTGGATGTGGGCTGCGGGACGGGCTTTCTGCTGGGTGACCTGGAACAGTACCCGCTGCAAGGGCCGGTGGTCGGCACCGATTACTCGGAACACGCGCTGCGCTTCTGCCAGGGCCGGGGGGCCAGCCAGCTTGCGCTGGCCGACGCGGTGCGCCAGCCCTTCGCTGCCGCTTCTTTCGACCTGGTGATCTGCATCGACACCTTGCAGCATCTTTCCCCGGCAGGGGCCGATGCCGCCGCGCTGGCCGAGTTCACGCGGCTGCTGCGTCCGGGCGGCTGGCTTTATGCCCGCACCAACTCAGCGCTTGGTCATGTGCCGCTGACGGGTGTGGACCCAAACCTGTACCGTCGTTATCGCCGCGAGGAACTGGCGAATCTGATTACAATCGTTGGCTTACACGTCGAGCGGGCGACCTATGTTAACGGCCTGCCGGGTTTCTGGGCGATGCTGCGCGAGTATCGCGCCGACACACGTGAGGCGGCGGCGATTGGCCCCTCGCTGACGATTCGCCCGGTGAACCCGCTGATGGACCGGCTGGTGTACGCAGTGCTGCGGGCTGAAGCATGGATGATCGGGCGGGGGATCGACCTGCCATTTGGGCATTCACTGGCTGTTCTGGCGAGGAAGTGATGCAAAGCTGGCTGGTAGACAACCGGGTATGGCTGCGCGATCATCTGCTGGTCGCTCTGCTGTCTGCGGGTGGGGTAGGGCTGGCGTTTGTGATTGCTCCGGAGATGCAAACGGTGCGTGTGCTGACGCTTGGCCTGGGCTATGTCTCTCTGATTCTGCTGCTGGTCACACTGTTGATCGGCCCCATTCGCCTGTTCCAGACCCGACGGCGCAACCCGCTGAATCTCGATCTGCGCCGGACGGTAGGCATCTGGGCGGGGATCACCGGGGTGCTGCATGTCCTTTTCGGCCTGCAGGTGCATCTGGGCGGGGTGGTATACAAGTACTTCTTCACCGATAGTGGCGAGCCGCTGCTCAATCTGTTTGGCATCAGCAACTATACAGGGGCGCTGGCGCTGCTGCTGCTGGCACTGCTGCTGGTGCTGTCGAATAATGCGGCGCTGCGTGCACTAAAGGGCAGGCGCTGGAAGGCGATCCAGCGCTGGAATTATGTCTTGTTTTTCCTGACCGCTGTACACACCTTTGGCTATCAGAGTGTGGTGCGCCGGGCAGATATTTTCACACTGGGCACGGCGTTGGCGGTCATTGTGGTGCTGGCTTTGCAACTGGGGGGGGTATGGCTGTACCGGCGCTGGCAGACCTGAGACATCAACGGCGCTTCTGGCTGGGGCTGGGCGGGCTGCTGTTAATCGCGGCGGCGCTGTGCCTGCTCAGCTACCGCTTCAGCCTGCCGTATATCGATCATCCTGACGAGCCGAACTTCTATCTGGCGGCGCAGGAATGGCGCGGCCTCTACGACAATAACGGCTACTTCAACGGCTATCCGCCCGGCTATCTGGCGCTTCAATGGCTGCTGCAACCTCCGCTCGAACTGTTC
>JBGSXK010000285.1:0-2216 GCA_041751455.1 Anaerolineae bacterium | reverse complement strand
ACCCCTCAGCGGCATTGCCAGCACCATCTTATGGAAATATATGTATAATCCCGATTATGGTCTCATCCAACATATTGTTACCAGCCTCGGCCTGCCAGAACAGCGCTTCCTCAACGATCCCAACATGGTCTTATTCTGGTTGATTTTCCCCGGCATTCTGTTATTTGGCCCAGGTTTAATCTATATGGCCGCCCTGCAGGGTATCCCATCCTCGTATTACGAAGCTGCTGAGATCGAAGGAGCAAGCTTCTGGCGCAAAATCTGGACCATATCGCTGCCACGCTTACGCCCAGTCATTGCCATGCTGCTGACTTTTGCGATTATTGGCTCACTCCAGGAATTTAACTGGCCGCAGATTATGACAGGAGGTGGGCCGGGCGCGGCCAGCCGCACCGTTGTAATGTATCTTTACAATCTATGGGGCAACCTGCGTTTTGGTGACTCCACAACGGTTGCGATTTTCCTTTTTGCTGTCATCCTGACGATTACAATTATTAGCCGGACAATCTTCAAAGAAGACCCGGACGCTTAATTTACGGAGGGCGTAATGGCACTTTTCCCTAAAGTAGGCCGAAACCAGCCACGTTTGCGCTTTTCCTGGTGGATGCTGGTGGCACTGTTATGTGTGGGCGTACTGCTGCATCTTTTTCCTTTTTATTACATGATGGCACTCTCGGTCACGCCCGCGCGCGAGACGCTCTCTCCCACCCCTACCCTGTGGCCGCAAGAGCCGACTCTATCCGCGTGGCGTTTGATTTTTGAACTCACAACTCGCACTTCGACAGACACCAGTGTCCGCGATCTCATGCGCGAACCTTTCCACATTTACCTCGGCAATTCACTCTTTATGGCCTTTACCACGCTCGCTATCTCGCTGCCTATCACCTCTCTGGCCGCTTATGCCAACAGCAAGTTACAGCGCGGGCGCGTAGCACGTCTGGCCTTTCTCTTTTTCATCGGCACATTGATGGTGCCCGCAGTGGTAACTTTGATTCCATCGTTTCTGATGACCCGCAATTTCCCTTTCCCCTTACCCACACCACCGCTCATCCCTGGTACAGATGCCCCCTTCCCTACCTTACGTATCTGGGATACCCCTTGGGCGGTCATCATTCCGGGTATATTCAGCGCCTTTAACTTCCTGCTCTTTAAAGGCTTTTTCGACACCATCCCCGACTCCATCATCCAGGCCGCGCGGGTGGACGGCGGTTCGGAACTCAATATCTTCCGCCGCATCATCCTGCCCATGAGCGTTCCAGTTTATGCGGTAGCAGCCTGGCTGCAATTCAGTGGTGTATGGGACAATTACCTGTGGCCTCTGGTCGTCTTCCAGAGTCCCGACAAAATCCCCACTTCAGTCGCTATTGCCAATCTCATGAACCGCTTCACCCAGGCCGGCTCGACCAGTGCGGAACAGGCTGCCGCACAAACCGAGTCCATGCGCCAGATTCTCGAAGCAGGGCTGTCCTGGAACGGCTTGATGGTACTGGGGCTGCTGCAAACCATCCCTATCTTCATCATGTTTATTATCTGCCGCGAATATCTGATGCGCGGTATCCGACTGCGTGGGTTGAAGTAGAGGCCAAAATGACCCAGATCGAACTACGTCACGTTGTCAAGCAGTATGCGAACCAGGATGATGTTTCACTGATTGGCAAAAGAGGTGAACCCGCCCTGAACGACATTAACCTGTTTATTCAGGATGGCGAAACCTTAAGCGTGGTAGGGCCGTCGGGTTGTGGTAAAAGCACCCTGCTTAAGATCGTCGCTGGGTTGGAATATCCCGATAAAGGTCAGGTGCTTTACAACGGGCAGGACTTTACTGAGATCAAGCCCCAGGATCGCGGTGTCGGCATGGTCTTTCAGGATTATGCCCTCTACCCTACCCGCAAGGGCAAAGGCAACCTTTCCTATTTTTTCGAGGTGCGCCAGCGCACGGAAGAGGAAGAACAGGCTCGAATCAGGGCCACCGCCGATCTCATGGGAGTAGATTTCGAATGGCTGCTGGGTCAACTGCCAGATACGCTTTCCGGCGGCCAGAAACAACGTGTTGCCATCGCCCGCTGTATCGTACGTGACCCGAACATTTTCCTGATGGACGAACCCATCGTCAATCTGGATGCCAAACTGCGAGAGCGCACCCGCATCGAAATCAAGAAACTACTGCGGCAGTTCGCCATTACCACGCTCTATGTCACTCATGACCAGCAGGAAGC
>JBGSXK010000284.1:0-2594 GCA_041751455.1 Anaerolineae bacterium | reverse complement strand
AACGAGCGGATGAGGTAATAGGGTGAGAGGGCGACCTCGCGACTCAAATCCTCAATGGTGATTGGCGCGTGGTAGCGGTGATCCATTAAAAGGCGGGCAAGGCGAACCTGTTTATGAGGGCTGGAGCGCACAGATTTCTCCCAGACAGAAGTGATATTGTGGTTATTATACCATTTTGGCGGGGATAGCGCGGTTCTGGACGGGTGATGGGGGCGCGTGATGGTGTGGCAGCCAGGTCATGCCCAGCGCCGCGAAGTCAGGTTTGAATTGCGTTTTGTGTTCCGCCGGGCGTGTGCTAGAATGGGGCGAAGAGGGCATCCCGGAAGTCTCGCACCGCCAACACTATCAAATTTGCACAATGTTTTGCCAACAGCGGATAGTAATGCTATACTAGCGCCGTTTGTCCAAAAAGGCACAAACGCCATCTGGTGTCAGACCTTCGGGCAGTTTACCGACTGCTTCACCTAAACGCAGAAGTTTATTTTTCAGGAGTTACTGCTCCATGAATCTACTCAATGAATGGGCGTTCATCGGCATATTCTTTGCCATCGCCTGGGTATTCCCGCTGCTGCCGATTGCCGCGCAGGCGATAGTCAGCCCGAAGAAACCCAACGCGATTAAGCAGCAGACTTATGAGTGCGGAGTCGAGACCGTCGGGGATACATGGGTACAATTCAAAGTCCAGTATTACATCTATGCGCTGGTTTTCCTGGTGTTCGATGTGGAAATGGTGTTCCTGTTCCCGTGGGCCATGGCCTACAGACAGTTGGACTGGTTCGCTTTTGGCGCGGGCCTGTTGTTCATTTTCCTGCTGGCGGACGCGCTCGTCTATGCCTGGCGCAAAGATGCGCTGGAATGGACGTAGGAAGCCGTTAGGGACGAGGAGAACCGCATATAATGGAACAACAGTGTATTGATATTGTGAACACCCTCGCGCCGTGCATGATTGCCAGCGGCGCAGACCCCGGCTTTGCTTATTTTCTCTCCAACCTGCTTGGTGTGGTGCTGGTGGCGACACTGCCGCTGCTGACCGTAATTCTGCTCATCTGGGTGGAGCGCAAGTTCGCCGCGCGTATTCAGGATCGTGTCGGCCCTAACCGGGTTGGCCCGTTTGGGCTGCTGCAATCGGTGGCAGACGCGCTGAAGATGCTCACCAAAGAGGACATTACCCCGGCAGGCGCGGACAAGCTGATCTACAACCTCGCGCCGATCATCGCGTTCGCAGTCGTGGTATTGATCTGGGCGGTGATTCCGTTCACACCTATTCATGTCGGCTCTGACCTGAGCATCGGCATTCTGTACTTTGTGGCAGTGGGGTCCATTGGCGCGGTCAAGGTGATGATCGCGGGGTGGGCGAGCAATAACAAGTATGCGCTGCTGGGGGCTTTCCGCACCATCGCGCTGCTGGTGAGTTATGAAGTGCCGCTGATCCTGGCGCTGCTGCTGCCGGTGCTGCTGGCAGGCAGCATGAGCCTACAGGATATTACGGTGGCACAGGCGGGCATGTGGTACATCTTTAAAGCGCCGCTGGCACTGATCATCTTTTTCATTGCCAACCTGGCCGAAACCGGGCGGGCGCCCTTCGACCTGCTGGAAGCTGAGTCCGAACTGGTGGCCGGTTACAATATTGAATATTCCGGCTTTAAGTTTGGCATGTTCATGGCGGGCGAGTTTATGCACGTGTTCACGGTCGCGGTGCTGGCTGCGGTGCTGTTTCTGGGCGGCTGGTGGGGACCGGGCGTGGAGCAGGTGCCCGCGCTGGGCTTTATCTATCTGGGCCTGAAGGCGATGGTGGTTTATCTTGCGATGCTGCTCATCCGTAATACCATTCCACGCCTGCGCATTGACCAGGTGATGAACTTTAACTGGAAGTTTATGGTGCCGCTGTCGATTGCGCTGATCCTGGTGCAGGCGTTCCTGATGCGTATCGTGGCGACGCTGGGCCTCTCGCCCGTACCCGCCGGTGACTTCCTGGCCAACCTGCCGGAAACGGTGATTTTGCTGGTGGGCAACCTGATCCTGCTGGCCTTCGTGATGAATATGGTGCGCAATGCCGGACGGCGGGAACGTACGCGGCTGGAGATGCTGGTTAACCGTGAGGCCGAGGCTGTCCGCGCGGCTGCTGGCGACTAAACTGAGAGAAACGGTAAAATCCTATGCTTGAACTGAATGGCCAGTCCATCGCCTTTTTTATCTTCAGCGTGTTTATCCTCGGCGGCGCGCTGGGGGTGGTGACCACCCGTAACCTGATTCACGCGGCGCTGTATCTGATCGTCAGCCTGTTTGGGATTGCAGGCTTTTTTGTGCTGCTGGCCGCGCCGTTTCTGGCGGCGGTGCAGGTGCTGGTGTATATCGGCGCGATCGCAATCCTGTTGATTTTCGCGGTGATGCTGACGCGCAGTATGACCAACCTGCAAAATGTACGTAACGATCAGTGGTGGTTAAGTGCGCTGGTGGGCGTACTGTTGTTTGTGGTGCTGGTGGGCGGGGTGATCGTGCCCGTATGGGGCCAGAACAGCGCCTTTGCAGAGGAGCCTGTCTCTGACGTAGTGGCGACCACCACCGACCTGGGGGTGGCGCTGGTGGATGGCAAC
>JBGSXK010000283.1:0-2545 GCA_041751455.1 Anaerolineae bacterium | reverse complement strand
ACCTGTAAATCGGCACGATAGCTACTGCGTACCAGTGGACCGCTTTCGACCCATTTAAAGCCCATTTCCAGCCCGGCTTTCTCAATATAATCGAATTCTTCCGGCAGCCAGAAACGCTCCACCGCGAGGTGCTGCTTACTGGGTTGGAGATACTGGCCCACCGTGAGAATATCCACGCCACAGTTCACCAGGTCGCGCATGACGGCCAACACTTCTTCCAGGGTTTCGCCCAGGCCCAGCATGATGCCACTCTTGGTCAGCACCAGCGGATCCATCAGTTTAGCGTTGGTCAGGGTGGTCATTGCCCACTCATAACGGTCCTGGGGCTGCACCTTCCTGAACAGGCGCGGCACCGTCTCTACATTATGATTCAGGATTTCTGGTTGGGCATCCATCACGATTTTGAGCGCCTCAGCACTGCCTTTAAAGTCCGGGATCAGCACTTCGATGCTGCAACCGGGCTGCAACTGGCGAATGCGCTTAATAACCATCGCAAAGATGGGCGCACCACCGTCTTTACGCTCGTCACGGTTAACACTGGTGATGACCACATGACGCAGCCCCAGCGCCCGCACCGATTCTGCGATGCGGTTCGGTTCTGCCCAGTCCAGCGGGCTGGGGCGGCCCGTTTTGATGTCGCAAAAACCACAGGAACGGGTACAGGTGTCACCCATCATCAGGAAAGTGGCAGTGCCACGCCCCCAGCATTCACCGATATTGGGGCACTGCGCCTCTTCGCAGACAGTGTGTAAATGCTGGTCGCGCATCAATCCATAGACCCGCTGATATTCTTCACCGCCCGGCGCGCGTACTTTAATCCAGGGAGGACGGCGGCGTGGGTGACTGGGGTCGGGCTGCCAGCCCTCGGAGTCCCCCATCACGGGGATAGCATCAGGGTTCAGTAAGTCCGTCACAATAAACTCCACATTGTAAATGCGTTCTCCGATTATACCCGATCTTCCTGTGGTTCCATGCAGTCCGGCGAGGCCATTTACTGTGTCGGTAGAGAATCTGCCGGGAGGTCAGGGAGAGGATCGCTGACCAACTGCCGCAGCCAGCGCCACAGCAGGACGAGAACGAGTTCGCGGATGCTGTAGAAAATTGCCAGGGCAAATGTAAACTGCATACACAGCGCCAGCCAGCCACCCAGGGCTAAACCAGCGAACAGGCCGGGTAGCAGGAAGGTCACGGCCAGTAGACTGATTGTGTAAGTCGTGATCTGTATCAGAAGAAAGCTGCCGGCTGCCCACAGCCGTGCATCCAGCAAGGTGGGGCTGTACAGCGGGATAATCATGCTTAACAGCAGGCTGGTCAGCAGCGATTGGATAAAGTCGAGGTGCAATAGAGCCAGCAGCAGCAGAGCATAAAAAATGACCTGTACAATGGTCGTGACTGTATCTTCTTCCACCCAGATCAGCAGTGCCACCACCAGCACAAAGCCCACCCCAGCTATGAGGCGCAGGGTATTGTTATGCAGGTCGAGTATCTGGTTGAAGTGCTGTTTGCTGTAGACACAGCCTGTGCACATGGCCCACAGGGGAGCCAGTACCCCGGCGGGAAACAGCCGCAGAAGCTCGTAGGTATGGTTTTCGCGCTCCCTGGCGATCAACTGGCTGATACTCAATGTCCAGAGCAGCCCGTGAAAGCTGCCGCTGAAAGCCGTTCTGCTGAGGACGATCAGGATAGGCACTATGATCGGGATGGTCAGCAGAAAGAGCAGCAGTGTGAGCAGTGGTATTTGTGCGCCCTGTGGTATGGAGTTGGTGACGAAAACGAGCAAGGCAAAAACTACCAAATAGGCTAAAGAGAGTTTGTCCACCCGGCTTAAGTGCCCGCTGTAGGAGGTAAACTCCAGTGGGGTAGTGTTAAAACGGCGGAGTGTGCGCCAGAAGATGGGATGTGTGGCCGGGGGGTGATTCAGGGCATACCATAACTTCCAGGTAATCATTTCGCATAGACAATCAGAATGGCAGTAAATCTAACTCAGCGGGATTAGCCGCTAACTGGCGTACCATGAGCTGCCACAATATCAGGATCGCCATCTCACGGCTGAGGTAGAAAATCACCAGCCGCAGGAGCGGTATGGTCAGCTCCATAAACGCGCCGTTGATATTCAGGCCCAGGTAGAGCTGCGGTAAAAGCGTAAAGCCTGCATAGACTGACAGCAGATAACTGGTGATTTGCAGCACCAGAAAACCTGTACCGGCCAGCAGTCGTGCATCCAGCGCCGTGCGGGCATGCAGCGGCGCATTGATGCCAAACAGACTGCCCATGACGGTAGACTGAATATGGTCGATGTGAAAAGCGGCGGCGAAGGTAAAGATGTGGATGGCCGTGACCAGTAGCCCCAGCGCAAATTCCACATTTTCGGAGATAAAACCAATCAGCAAGGGCAGGATAAACGCGCCGGGGAGTGCCAGCGCGATCTGGGCAGCACGTGTACGCTGATGCGTAATGCGTGTAAGCACCTGGTTGCGATGCAGGAAGCCAGTACAGATCATCCAGTTAATACCCAGCGGGCTGAGAGGAGAGAGACATAGCAGGT
>JBGSXK010000282.1:0-3635 GCA_041751455.1 Anaerolineae bacterium | reverse complement strand
CGCCGGGTAGTGGAATTAGCGCGCTGACGCTCGATATAGGCCTGCCAGGACTGCATGTTATCGGAGTTGCTGAAGGTCAGCAGTTGGCCGCCCGCGGGCGCGATACGCTCAACCTCAAACAGATAACGCTCGTTGTAGGTGGCTGGAACATCCGGCGGCACAACCATATCACGCCGCTCATTGATCACACTCAGGCCAGCGCTCTTCAGGCCATCCAGCACAGTCTGCGTATTGTATTTGTTGAAAGACACGATTTGCTGCTCCTCCCCACCACAGGCAGCCAGTAATAACGCCATTGCGAGGAAGCAGAAGACAAGATATGGTTTGCGCATCAGATCACACTCCGATCAAAACAGGACACAGCTATGTCATTAGTATACAAAGAAGAAGACGGTGATCTCAACTATTTGGATGGCAAGACCGTTGGAGTTATCGGGTATGGCAACCTGGGGCGCGCGCTGGCGCTGAACCTGAGCGACAGCGGGGTGAGTGTCATCGTGGCGGAGCATGATCCTGAACGCCGTGCGCTGGCCGAGGATGAAGGCTTCAGGCTGGAAGAAGTCATGCTGCTTGTGCGCCAGACCCATATCCTCATGCTGCTGCTGCCAGATGAAGTCATGGCGCAGGTCTACCTGGAACAAATTTCACCCAATCTGAAGCGCGGCGACCTGCTGGTGTTCTCCAGCGCCTATAATGTCGCCTTTGGTTATATCGAAGCCCCGCCATTTGTCGATGTCGGTCTGATCGCCCCGCGCACCCTGGGCGTGGCGGTACGTGAGCGTTATGAGGCGGGCGAGGGCTTTTACAGTTTTCTCTCTGTCGGCCAGGATGCAACAGGCGCTGCCTGGACGACACTGCTGGCGCTGGCAAAAGCGGTAGGTACGCTGCGGGCCGGGGGCATCGAAATCCCGTTTGAGCGCGAAACAGAACTTGACCTGTTTATGCAGCAGGCAGTGATGCCCATTTTCCACCACCTGATGTTGACTGCTGCCCAGTTACTCATCGAACAGGGCTACCCGCCAGAGGCTGCTTTTACCGATCTGTACCTTTCCGGCGAGTTTCAGGATTACCTACGCCACGCAAGCCAGCGTGGCCTGCTGCCTGCCTTGCGACTGGCCTCGCTTACCAGCCAGTATGGGACATTCAGCCGCATGGAGCGCTTTGAAGACCTGAAGATGCAGCGCCTGATGGAAGTCACGCTGAAGGAAATCCGTGAGGGGGCGTTTGCCAAAGAATGGGCCAAAGAATATGCCGATGGTTATCACCGCCTGCGTAAGCTGCTGAAGTATTATGAAAACCTGGATATCTGGGAATGGGAGCAGCAGGCGCTTGATATGCTGCATCCTTTCCGTGATGAGGACGAGTTTGGGGGATGATGCAATAGTCTTCACCAGACAAAAAGGCGCTTTTCTCTTTCTGGAAAAGCGCCTGTGGTTAATTCTGTGTGATTACGGATTTGGGCTGAGGTTCAGCTCAGTAAGAGTCAATGTACCCGCGACAAACTCATTACTGTTATAACTCCCTACCCAAATATCGTACTGTCCTGCTGTTGGGTTTTGCAGCACTACCAGCGGGTTGCGGGTGGTATTGTTGGCATCATCGTTGCAGAGCCATGTGCCATTGGGCAAATTCACCAGCAGCGTTGCGTCCTGCCCGCCGGTATCCGCCTCGAAGAAAATGCGCAGCATCGACGATTGGCCACTCCAGTTCAGACGGAAATCCGGCGCGGGGGCGGCAAATCCATTACAACCACTGCCCAGGTAGCTGGTATTCACAGCACCACCACTGGTGACACGGGCGGTGTGGGGGTCAGGGCGGAAGCCCGCTTGCAGCGCCACTGAGCCAAAAGCCGGGGACAGCGTAAAGTCCAATCGGGTTACCTGCTGCGATTCACCCTGACGCGGCTGAGAACTGGAATAGTTCAGTTCAAAAGTCATTGTATTACTGCTGGCCAGGAAAGACTGCCCGGTATCGGGACCCAGTTCCGCCTGGACATAACCCCGCTGCACTCCGGTCAGCCCATCCGGGAAACTATCATAAGGCATCCAGAACCAGTAATCTGTCCATTCGGTATCTTCATACTGTGGATTAAGCAGTGTCTGCACCGTCAGATAGCCGCTTCGGGTGCGATCTGCCTCCATGGCGTTCTCACCATTGATGGGGGTATCATCTTCCCAGTAATAAAACAGGCCGATACGCAGGTCCTGTCCCTGGTAGCCCGTCGCTCGAATATAGGCATAGACCTTCATGCCCTGGTCGTCGCGATCTTCAAGCGTGACATTATGTTCGATTTGCAGGATTTCTACTGAAAGCCCGCTGGCAGTCTGTAGAGGTTGCGGCTCAACCTGCTGCGGTGGAGTCTCAAAACCGGCTTCCAGCACCACCTGAATCGCGTTAATGGGCAGAATACCACCCAGTCTGCCGCCTGTGCGATCCTCCATGCGTACCGCCGTAGGGATGCCGATCAGTTCGCCCGTGCTGTTGACGACCAGCCCGCCGCTGTTGCCCGGCGAAATCTCAGCATCCGTCTGATACCAGGCCGGAATCCGTACATCACCAATCGTCCCGTTCTGAATGGTGGTGATAGTGCCTTCGGTAAAGACCAGATACCCATCGCCCAGACCGGGATAGCCAAAGACGAAGACATGATCGCCACGCTGGACATCTGGCAGGCCCGGCGTAAGATAAAACAAGTCCAGTGTCGTGGCATCCACCGGGCGGCCATCCACATCACGATCAATCTGAAGCACCGCGAAGTCAATCTGGTCAGAAGCCCCCACCAAACTTGCATAATAACGATGCACTGTAGCCTCGTTGAGGTCTTCCAGCATGAAGATGGCAAAGTCATTGCCCCCCTCGACCACATGCTGGTTGGTATAAATCAGGCCGCTGGCATCGACAATCGTGCCAGAGCCAGTGCTCACAGGTTCGCCCCCTTGCAGTGTGATAATCTGCACGACACTATTGGAAATACGATTGATATCCTCGCGCGTGAGCGCACCCTGCGCCAGCGCGACACCGGGCAAACAGAACAGAAACAGCAATAAGATGAGTGTACGTTTCACGAGTTTTATCCTCTAGAGTATTTCAATTATATTCCATTTCGTTACAAATACCTCCTCATTCCGGCGGATTGGTTTTCTATACCAACGTGCCAACCTGAGGAAAGTGGCGCAGTGCTTCTGCAAACAAATCACGTATAGAGAGTGCATCGGCCTCGGTTTCGCCCTCAAAACGCAGGCTTAATACTGGCTCGGTGTTGCTAGCACGCAGCAAACCCCAGCCATGCGGGAACCTGATACGAACCCCATCCACATCTACTACCTCTCCCTGGTCTTTCAGCGCCTGGGCGACGCTGGCGATCACATCCTCTTTGTAAAGGTCATCACAGGCCGGGCGATATTCCGGGGTACTATACAGCGCGGGAATACTGGCATTGAGCGCCGACAGGGGTTGGTCGCCCGCAGCCAGCAGTTGCAGCAAGCGCCCCGCTGCCATGTAGGCATCATCAAAGCCGTAATAATCCTCGCCGAGGAAGATGTGCCCGCTCATCTCCCCACCCAGCAGCGCACCGATCTCACGCATTTTCGATTTCACCAGTGTGTGCCCACTGGCCCACATCAGGGGATGACCGC